>JADCCH010000205.1 GCA_020252865.1 Methylobacterium sp. | reverse complement strand
GGATCGATCATGATCAGGCGGCACTCCTCCGGCCTCAGCCGGTAGAGCAGCGAGCAGATCATGGTGTTGATCGCGACCGATTTGCCCGAGCCTGTGGTGCCGGCCACGAGCAGATGTGGCATGCGCGCGAGATCGACGATGACCGGCTCGCCGCCAATGGTCTTGCCGAGGCAGAGAGCAAGTTTCAGCTTCGATTTCTCGAAATCCTCGCAGGCGAGAAGTTCGCGCAGGTATACGGTTTCGCGCTTGGCATTCGGCAATTCGATGCCGATGGCGTTGCGACCGGGGATGACCGCGACGCGCGCGGCCACCGCGCTCATCGACCGGGCGATATCTTCGGCAAGGCCGATCACGCGACTCGATTTCGTCCCCGGCGCAGGCTCGAGTTCGTAGAGCGTCACCACGGGGCCCGGGCGGACATTGATGATCTCGCCGCGCACGCCGAAATCCTCCAGCACGCTTTCGAGGAGGCGGGCATTCTGTTCGAGCGCATCGGTGGAAATCTGCGGCATCGTTCCGCGCTTCGGCTCGGCCAGCAGCGACAGCGGCGGGAACTGGAATTCCTCCTGGTCGAAGATCGAGATCTGGTTCTCGCGGCGCTCGCGTTTTCCGGCCTTCAGCGCGCCCACGGGCGGGGTGACGCGGGGCGCGACGGTCTCGGGGATGACATCCTTGTCGTCATCGTCCAACGCCAGGGTGTCTGGGTCGAATGGCGCCGGCTCGGGCCGCAGGGCCTCGGCACGCGGGGCTGGCGCGCGCTGCCCGGGTTCCACCATGTGCGGCGGCAGGGGCTGGCCTGCCGGGCGGGGGACGCCCGCTGGCACAAATACCGGCTCGCGGCGCAGGCGATTCGTGTCCTCGTCGCGCTGGCGGTTCACCAGAAAATCACGCAGTCGCGTCTTGAGGCCCGGACGATCGGCCCGGTCGGGAATGAGACGGGCGATGAAGCCCTTCAGCATGTAGCCGAAATGCAGGAGCGCCCCGAGCATGAGGATCGCGAAGGAGGGCTCCTCGTCGCGCTCATCCTCCTCGTCATCGAGATCGCCTTCCTCGCGATTCGACAGGCCGTGGAACTGCACATGGAAGGCGAGCGCCAGGGTCAGGCCCGCGACCAGCACGGCGAGGATGCGCACAGGGCCATCCACCGCAAGGCCGAGAATGCCGACGATCTGCAGCAGGCCATCCCCCATCGCGCCGCCGAGCCCCGTGGGAAGCGGCCAGCGCTCGGTCGCGGGAAGGGCCGAGGCGAGACAGGCCGCAGAGAGCACGCCGATCATCGCCACGGCGAGCCGCCATTTCCACCCGCTGGCAGAGGCCACCACCAGAAGCCGCAAGCCCAACGAACCGAGGGTGATCGCCAGCGCGATGCTGCCGAGGCCGATCAGTTGCATCGAGAGATCGGCGATCACCGCTCCAGGATAGCCCAGGAGGTTCGAGACCTTGCCGGTTCCTGTCGTGGAGAGGCTGGGATCGCCCGCAGACCATGTCGCAAGCGCCAGGGCATGCGCGATAGCAAGGACGATCAGGGAAATGCCCAGCCCGTCGCGCAAGCGCCGCGCGAAGCTTTCGCGGATCTGGTCGGGCAGCCTGCCCAAATTCGATTGAGTGAGGCGCGTCGTCCGCATCGAGAAGCCATCCCGGTTTGCGCGGTTCGAGCCGACGGGAGAGCCGGCTCGCCAATCTCCGGTTATCGAGTAATCGGGTTAAGGCTCTGTTTGCAAAAGTGCTGAGGACCGAAATGAAAAAAGGCGGACCGGTGCAGGTCCGCCTTCAGTCTTGGCGGGGCGGGCGGAGGAAGGCGCCGGCCCCGACCGTCAACTGGATCTCAGAGGTTGTAGGCGCGCTCACCATGCTCGGCGATATCGAGGCCTTCACGCTCGTGATCCTGCGGGACGCGCAGACCGATCAAGACATCCACGACTTTGAAAAGGATCGCGGAGAGAATGCCAGAATAGAGCAGCGTGAACACCACCGCCTTGATCTGGGCCCAGACGGCGGTGCCCATGTCATAGGCGCCGACCGCGAGTTCGCCCGGCTTGGACGTGTAATCGGGGATGCCGACGCCGCCGAGCGCGGTGTTCACGAGGATGCCCGTGCCGATCGCGCCCACGATGCCCCCGACGCAATGCACGCCGAACACATCGAGGCTGTCATCATAGCCCAGCGCGTTCTTCAGCGTGGTGCAGGCGAAGTAGCAGACGACACCCGATACCAAGCCAAGGATGATGGCGCCCATCGGGCCGGCAAAACCCGAGGCCGGGGTGACGGCGACAAGGCCGGCCACCACGCCTGAAGCCAGCCCCAGGAGCGACGGCTTGCCCTTGCCCATCCACTCGATGACGAGCCAGGCGAAGCCGGCCGCCGCAGTGGCGACGAAGGTGTTGACGAGCGCGACCACCGCGCCGGCCGAGGCCTCGAGGTTCGAGCCGGCATTGAAGCCGAACCAGCCCACCCAGAGGAGCGCCGCGCCGATCATGGTCATCGGCAGCGAGTGTGGCGCCATCAGTTCCTTTCCGTAGCCGATGCGCTTGCCGATCATGATGCAGCCCACAAGGCCCGCGATGCCGGCGTTGATATGAACCACGGTGCCACCCGCGAAGTCCAGCGCCCCCCACTTGAAGAGCATGCCGGCATCGGCGGTCACTTCGTCAAGCTTCGCCTGCGCAGCGGTCTTGGCGGCGGCGTCGGTGGCCGAGGCGACGGCCTTCGCGGCGTTGCCCAGGGCATCCGGGCCAGCCCAGTACCAGACCATATGCGCCATCGGGAAATAAACGATCGTGACCCAGAGCGCGGTGAAGGCGAGCAGCGCCGAGAACTTCATGCGCTCGGCAAAGGCGCCGACGATCAGCGCCGGCGTGATGCAGGCGAAGGTCATCTGGAAGGCGACATAGACGAGTTCGGGAATGACGACGCCATTGGAAAAGGTCGCGACCGTCGATTCCGGCGTGACACCCTTCAGGAAGATCTTGTCGAAACCGCCAACGAAATCGTTAAGGCTGCCGCCCGCCGTGAAGGCGAGCGAGTACCCGTAGGTCACCCAGATCAGCGAGACGAGGCAGACCGTGGCGAGAACCTGCGTGAGCACCGAGAGCATGTTCTTCGAGCGGACGAGGCCGCCATAGAACAGCGCGAGGCCCGGAATGGTCATCAGCAGCACGAGAATGGTCGAGACCATCATCCAGACAGTATCGGCCTTGTTGGGCGTCGGCGCAGCCCCGGCGAGGGCCGGCATCACCGAGAGCGCGAGGAGGCTCATCGCTCCGGCCACGCCCGTCATTGAACGCTTGGACATCATTGGTGGCTCCAGATTGGTCGAGAAACGATCGAAGGAAGGGGAGGGATCAAAGCGCTTCGTTGTCGCGCTCGCCGGTGCGGATGCGGAGCGCCCGCTCGACCGGCTGGACGAAAATCTTGCCGTCACCGATCTGGCCGGTTCGCGCGGCCGAGGTGATCGCCTCGATCACCCTGTCCACGAGGGCGGATTCAGTCGCGACTTCGAGCTTGATCTTCGGGAGGAAGCTCACGGCGTATTCGGCCCCGCGATAGATTTCGGTGTGGCCCTTCTGGCGGCCGTAACCCTTGACTTCCGTAACGGTCATTCCGTGCACGCCCAGGGCGGTGAGGGCGTCACGCACCTCCTCGAGCTTGAACGGCTTGATGATGGCTGTGACGAGCTTCATGCCTCTCTCCAAACGAATTCAACCAACAGAAATGTTCTTCGGTGCGCGCCGCCCGCGGGACACACCCGAACGATGGCCAAACAATCCCTGTGCCAAACTGCCCGAGGCCTTCACGGCATTGCCGCATGAGGGGCGGAATCGCGGCGCTTTCGGGCCGGGAACGAAAACGAATCGGAGACAGAACGGAGAAGGGCGGTGCAAATCCGGGGTAACCGCGCCCGTTCGCTCGCGGGGAGCGGCGATTTGCGCCAGCCTGAGCGGCAGATTGCCTAATTTTTCATCGCCCGATCGCGGTCCTGATCAGAAAACAGGCCATTGTCCCGCAGGCCGATCATGGGGATCAGAATCGGGAAGGTTCCGGCTTGATCACCCGCACAAGGCCTTCCTGGATCGCGGAAGCGATCAGGCGGCCGTCTTTCGTGTAGATCAGCCCGCGCCCCAATCCGCGCGCATGGCCGGCCCAGGGGCTTTCCTGCGCGTAAAGAAGCCAGTCATCCGCCCGGAAATCCTCGTGGAACCACAGCGCATGGTCGAGGCTGGCGGGCATGATGTCAGGATCGGAGACGCTCTTGCCATGGGCGACCGTCGCGCTGTCGAGCAGAGACATGTCCGAGGCATAGGCGAGCACGGCCGCGTGGGTCGCCGGATCATCCGGGAGGCGGCCGGTCGCGCGGAACCAGAGGTGATGCTCGCTTGCCTGCTTGCGCCGATCGAAGAAGCCGGAAGGATCAACCGGGCGCACCTCGATCGGGCGTTCGCGCCGCCAATAGGCCGCCCGGCCCGGCGGCAGGCTGTCGAGATAGAGCTTCTTCAGGTCCGCCTCGGTTGGCAGGTCATCCGGGCCCGGCACTTTCGGCATGGTCGCCTGATGATGCAGGCCGGGTTCATCGGCGTGGTAGGAGGTGGACATCGCGAAGATCGCCTCGCCTTTCTGGATCGCCACGACGCGCCGCGTGGTGAAGCTGCGTCCATCGCGGATGCGCTCGACCTCGTAGATGATGGGAATGGACGGGTCGCCACCGAGCAGGAAATAGCAGTGCAGCGAATGCGGCCGGCGCCCCTCCACCGTTCGGTTCGCCGCGACCAAGGCCTGTGCAACCACCTGCCCACCATAAACGCGCTGCCAGCCCATGAGAGGGGAATGCCCGCGGAAGAGGTTTACCTCAAGCCGTTCGAGATCGAGGATCGAGAGAAGCGTTTCGACAGTTGTCATGCAAAGTCCGGTTAGCGGGTGAGAAAGGTTTTCTGCGCTTCCCGCTTGTGCTGCGTCAAGTCGCCCGTTCCGCCGGCTTGGCAGCGCCCGGCGCGCGCGCTAGGTCAGACAGGGTGGAGGCATGGCCGTGTCCGAGCGAATCCTCATTTCAGGCGCAGGCCCGGCTGGCGCGGCTACCGCGCTGGCGATGTTGCGCGCTGGCCTCCCGGCTTCGGATATCGCTGTCGTTGATGCGAGCGCCTGCCTGAAAGAGACGATGCTCGAACCGGATTCGCGCATTCTCGCGCTGAATGCCGGCTCCTGCCGCTTTCTGCAATCGCTCGGCGTCTGGCCAGCTCTCGCCGCGGCAGCGCATCCGATGCGCTCGATTGCCCTCTCCGATACCGCGCTCGAGGCCGAAATCCGGCCCCTGAGCCTCGGATTCGAGGCGGTCGAGGGCGAGCCGCTCGCGCATCTCGTGCCGCTCGGGCTTCTGCAGAAGGTTCTGCGCTCGGCTCTGGCCGAGCTCGGCGTGATCCTGCGGCCCGAGATCATCCGGTCTTTCCGCGAGGAGGCAGACAGCCTGCTCGTCGAAACGAATCGCGGCCGGCAGAATGTGTCTCTGCTGATTGGCGCGGATGGCGCCCGCTCTGCTGTGCGCCGCATCGCCGGCATTCCTTTGCATGGCTGGGCCTATGGGCAGGTGGCGCTGACGGGGATTGTCGAGCATTCGGGGCGGCATCACGGCGAGGCGATCCAGCATTTCCTGCCCGGCGGTCCATTCGCGCTGCTGCCACTCGAGGAAGGCCGCTCCTCCATGGTCTGGAGCGAGCGTGCCGAGATCGCAAAGCGCATGCTCGCCTTGCCGCCGGAAGAGCTGCGCGCAGAGATCGATCGGCGTGCGGCGGGCTGGCGTGGCATCATCACCGGGATTGGCCGGATTTCCAGCCACTCGCTCTCGCTGGGTCTCGCGCGCCGGTTCGTGGGTTCCCGCCTCGCGCTGGTGGCGGATGCCGCCCATGTCGTGCATCCCCTCGCGGGGCAGGGGCTCAATCTCGGCTTTGGGGATGCCGCGACACTGGCCGAACTCGTGATCGAGCACCTGCGTTTGGGGCTCGACCCCGGTGATCCGGCCTTGCTGGAAAGCTATCAGGCGCGGCGGCGACCGACGTCGGCGGCGATGGCCGCTGCGACGGAAGGGCTCAACCGCCTCTTCTCGAATGATGCTGGCCCGCTGCGCGTGTTGCGCGATGCCGGATTGAACTTCGTCAACCGCTCGGAGCGGCTAAAAGCGATGTTTCGGCAGGCGGCGGCCGGGCGTGGCGCGCATGAGCCGCGGCTCTTTCGTGGCGAACCGATCTGATCTTGTGCCTTGGTCGCGTTTTCTTCACGCGAACCGGTGCCCGCTTCGCGTGAAAATGCTTCAGTCAAGGCGGCGCGCTTCCTCGGGAAGCATGATGGGGATGCCATCGCGAACGGGATAGGCGAGCTTTGCGGGTCGGCTCACGAGCTCCTGCCGCACGGCATCATAATCAAGTGTCGCCTTGGTCACGGGGCAGACCAGCAGTTCCAGCAGCTTCGGATCAACGCTGCGCTCGGGGCCGGATTGGGTGTCGGTCATCTGGTCGCTCATCGGAAATCCCTCGCTCGTCCGGCCTTTACTGCAGGCGCGGCTCTTCGTCACCATCCTTGCGGGCAAGATCCATCTCGGTGATGGCGATGAGCATCTCGGCGCGATCCTTCAGCGTTTCCGCTTCCAGCAGCGCCTGTTTCTCGCGCACGCCATAGGGCGACATCATGGAAAGGCCGTTGACCAGCGCCTCGTTGCCGGCCTGCTCGATGGAGCCCCAGTCGATCGGAACCTTGTTCGCATCCGAGAATTTGCGGAGCGCCGCGAGCATGCCCTCGCGATCCACCTCGTTCTCCCCCGCGCCGGGGCTGCGATCCACCGAATAGGACGCGAAATTCACCTGTGCCTGCCGGAACGGCGTGATGACCGACAATTCCTCGACGATCCGGAACCGGCTGATGCCGGTGAGTTGAATAAGGTAACGCCCGTCGCCGGTCTCCGCGAATTGCGTGATGCGCCCGGCACAGCCCACCCTGTAGATCTGCGGCAGGCCGATGCGATCGGCCACGCCCGGATCGGGCTGGACCATGCCAACAAGGCGGCTGCCGGCGAGCGCGGCATCGACCATCGCAAGGTAGCGCGGCTCGAAAATGTTCAGCGGTATCTGCCCACGCGGCAGCAGCAGCGCCCCCGGCAGCGGGAAAAGCGGCAGCGTATCCGGAAGCATGACGCCGGAGGGGCTCGACGAACTGGGCATGCCGAAGCCTCCTCCGGGCAGATCAGGCGAACAGGGTGGCCGAGAGGCGACGACGGCCGGCGACGGTCGCATCGTCCTGGTTGCCCCAGGCCTCGAAGAATTGCAGCAGCTGCTTTCTCGCGCCGTCATCGTTCCAGGCGCGATCCTTCCTGATGATCGCGATCAGCGCTTCCACGGCTTCTTCCTTGCGGCCCCGCGCGTTGAGCGCGAGCGCGAGCTCGAAGCGGGCCTGATGATCCAGCGGATTGGCCTCGACCTGTTTCTGCAGCGTATGGAGATCGCCAAGGGCCTCCACCTGCCTTGCGAGTTCGAGCGCGGCGCGCGCGCCGGCAATGGCGGGGTGTTCGGCCTTCTCGGCAGGAACGCGGGCCAGCATCTGCTCGGCCTGCATCAGCGCACCACCGAGGGTCTGCGCACGGATGATCCCGCCGAGGGCATCCATGTTCTCCGGCTCCTCCGCGAGAATGGCTGCGAAGAGCTCCATCGCGCCCGCTGCGTCGCCCCTCTCGAGCAGAGCCTGCGCCTCGGCCATCACGGCAGCGAGATCAGGACCGGCCGGGCCGACGAGCCGCTCGATGAAGCCCTTGATCTGGCTCTCGGGCAGGGCACCCATGAAGCCGTCGATCGGCTGGCCGCGCTGGAAGGCGAAGACGGCGGGAATCGATTGCACGCCGAGTTGGCCCGCGATCTGCGGGTGCTCGTCGATATTCATCTTCACGAGCTTCACCTTGCCCTTGTAGCTCGCCACCACCTTCTCGATCACGGGGGTCAGCTGCTTGCAGGGCCCGCACCACGGGGCCCAGAAATCGACCAGCACGGGCTGGTTCATCGATTCCGCCAGCACATCCTGACGGAAATCCTTGGTGGTCGTGTCTTTCACGAGGGCGGTGGCGTCAGTCATGGCTCGGAACCCTGTTCTTCCGGCCGCGAGCGGCCTTGTGGTGTTATGTGGAATTCGAGTGGGAAGGTTGCAACCCGTCACCGGAGATTTCAGCCCCCGGCCTCGGGCTCAAGCACGCGATGGGGAAGCTCCATCACCTGAACCGAATGTCCTGTAGCCGCGATATAGGCGAGCAATTCCTCGCGTTTCAGGGCCGTGGTGCGTGAATTGACGAGGGGATGCACGTTGATCACCTCGTGCTCGAGAAGGCGTTTCTCGAGGATGAAGGTGACGAGGCCCGCCTTGTCATTCACAAGCGCAAGCGGCGTCACCGAGCCGGGCTCGATGCCGAGATGCTCGCGGAGGAGTTCGGCGCTGGCAAAGGAGAGCCGGCCCTTGGTGCCCAGGAGCTTGCTTGTCGCGTTGAGGTCGATGGGGCTGTCTTCCTCGGCGGTGATGAGAAAGAGCCGGTCGGCCTTGTCCTTCGTGAAGAGGTTCTTGGTGTGCCCGCCGGGCAGGGTGCCGCGCAATTCCTGCGATTCCGCCACGGTGAAGACAGGTGGATGTTCCACCGTGCGGTGGGTGATGCCCAGCTTGGCGAGCAGGGCGTAGGCGGGGGCGGAAGGGTCGGCGCTCATGCGGATCGGTCCGGATAGGGGAAAAGGGGAGTTTCAACACGCTCTTTGCCCGCTTGGCCGCAGAAAGCCAAGCCCCGGGGGCCTCCCTGCTCATGGCTGCAAAAATGTCTCTTGCCTTTTCGTCGGGTCCTGTTCTAAACAGCGGCGTCTGGCGGAAGCGTCGGATGGATGCGGGTGTAGCTCAGGGGTAGAGCACAACCTTGCCAAGGTTGGGGTCAAGGGTTCGAATCCCTTTACCCGCTCCAGTTTTCTCTTTTCCCCAAGAGATGCGAAAAAAGATGCGAATGGTCGCCTCAGGGCGCTTTTTTCGTTTTCAAGGGCCGTTAGGCACCTGTGAGGCACACGGAAGAAATTGGCGGCACTTACAGCCCCAGCGTAGCGATCTTGCTGCCCAACGACGCTTCAGTTCAATCAGTCGCTCGTCCGAATTCAAACGGCTGTCAGCTTCGCCGATTTGATTGATTATGCCTTCGATCCCATACGGCCACGCTGACACATTGTCGGGTAGCACCGTCGCCAGAATTGCAAGCGTCTTTCCAGTAAATCGCTTCGTAATGTTGTCCCGTTCACGGTAGAGCTTGGGTATGCGCAGCGTTTCCGGCTCGATTTTGGTCGGAAGAGGCAAGGCAGCATTCGCGAGTTGAGCGAAATACTCCTCATTTGAAAAAATAGATCGGTCAGACGTGCGCAAATTGCGGGCGAACGCGCGGAAAGCTGTCTTGGCCATACGCTCGATAGTAGCTTAACCGTCAAGCCGATCCACTTCTTTCGTGTCTTATTATCTTCACCACTTGACCAGTGTTCTAGCGGCCATAGGAAGGCTGACCGGAAACCGTCGCGTGATTCAATCAAAAGGGAACGCAATTCATCATCGGAAAGAACACGATCCTTAGAGCGGTTTCGGCTTAATCCGGCTCATATCCGGCCGCAGTGAAGAAGTTGGCCGCCTCGGTTGGCGTGACCGAGTCGATGAGGCGGCCGATGGCGTCGCAGAGCGCCGGGATCATATGTTGGGCGGCCTTACGCAGGAGGGCCTTGAGCTTGGAGAAAGCCATCTCGATTGGGTTGAAACCGGGGCTGTAGGGCGGAAGGTAGAGGAGATCCGCGCCCGCCGCCTCGATCATCTCCCGGACCCTCGGGCCCTTGTGGCTCGACAGATTGTCCATGACGACGATGTCGCCCTTCGCCAGTTCGAGTACGAGCACCTTGGCGACGTAGGTCTCGAAGGCGGCGCGATCGATCGGCCCGTCCAGGACGAACGGCGCCGCGATGCCGGTCGAGCGAAGTCCCGCGATGAAGGTCGTCGTCTTCCAGTGGCCATGCGGCACGCCCGAGCGCAGCCGCTCGCCCTTCATCGCCCGGCCGCGCCATGTTGGTCGAGGCCCACACGCTTCGCGCAATCCCTGCGGGATTGTCGATGAAGATCAGGCGCGCCGGATCGAGGTCGAGCTGGCCGTCGAACCACGCTTCGCGCTCGGCTTGGATGTCCGGCCGGTCCTGCTCGGTGGCGTGCGCGGTCTTTTTTTGAACGTCAGGCCGCAGCGGTCGAGGAAGCACCAGACGGTGCCGACGGCGGCGCTCACACTGCGCTCGGCCACAAGTCTCCCCCTGATCTCGGCGATGGTGATGTCGTCCTTGCTCTCGATCCAGCCGAGGATGGCCTCGCGATGGGAGTCGAGCTTCGACCCCTTCGGCTGACCGCGAGGCTTGGCCGCACGAACGCCCGTCTCGAGCGCCCGCCGCACCCAGACGACCGCCGTCGCCACGCCGATCGCGCGAACGGCATCGGCGACGGATTTGCCCTGGGAGACCAGGACATCGACTTGTCGCAGCTTCGCGACGATCTCTTCGGGTTTGTGACGCTTTCTCAGAATGAACAGGATCCTCCTCGTTGCCAATAGACATGCTTCAAGGTGGACCAATTCAATGGGGGCGGATCAATGAGCCCCTTGCCGCCGAGGCGAAGCCGTCGCGCGGTAGCGCCCGTGCCGGCGATTTCCTCTGCCGCTTCGGGGTCGATTGTCGAAGGGTGCAATCCGGCAAGCCCGAGAATCACCGCCTTGGCGGTGCAGTGGCCTTTTCCGGTCCATGCCAGCGAACCATGGAGCGTTGTGACGACACGGACGACGCCCGGGGGTGAACCCGCCGGCTTCAAGCGCCTCGACGAAAGAAGAGGCGGCCTTCATGGGCCCGACTGTATGGGAGGAGGAGGGTCCGATTCCGATCTTGAAAAGGTCGAAGACGCCGATCATGCCCCGCTCCCTTGTCTCAAAGCCCGTCGGTGCCGCTGAGGGCATCGGCCATATGGCCGACGAGATAGGGAGCGAAGGATCGCCAGACCTCGACATGAAAGCGGGCATCGGCCTGCCGCCAAAGCACGATTTCGGTCTTGAGATAGATCGTCCGCGTCGCCATGCCGATCGGGAAGGAGGCAAGGCCGAGATCGAGCGGGCACCCGGCCGAGAGGCAGCGCGCGGCAAGCCTTCCTTCCAGTGTCAGGCCGATCTGCCGATGGGAAACATCCACCAGCGCGGTGCTTGCGGCCGGAAGCGACAGTTCTAGCGTGTCCCTGATGGCTTCTGCGTCCTCGCCAGGGGCGAGGAGCAGGAATTCATCTGGCCCAAGCCGCAGCGCGGCTCGGGAGCCGGCCGTGCTCGCCCGCAACATGTCCGGCGCTTCCGGCCCGAATGCGGAGACGTGAATGCTCTCTCCGCGCAGGATGAACCGCGCCGCGTGGACAGGCCGGGAAACGGAGAAATCCGTTTGCCCTGGCAGGGAAAGGCCATCGAGCGGCCCATGCCGGCTGGCTGGCATTCCGGCATGATCGACCATCGATCTGGTCTCACTCATTGATCCGGTCTCCTTTGGGATCGACAAACACCGGCGCGACGATCTTCACGGCGATCGCACCGCCCGGCATCGGGACGAAAAGCGTTTCGCCCATGCGCTTGCGCCCATCCGCGACCAATGCCAGCGCGATCGAACGCCCCAGCGCCGGGCTTTCATAGGACGAGGTGACGTGGCCAAGCGCGCGGGTGCCTGTTGCGGGTGTGGCCCCGGCCGTGATCTGCGCGCCTTCCTCGAGAACCGTTGCCGGGTTTTCGGTCAGCAGTCCGACCAGTTGCTTGCGCCCTTCGACGATCATGTCAGGCCGGATCAGTGAGCGTTTGCCGACAAAATCCTTTTTCGCCTTGCCGATGGTCCAGTTGAGGCCGAGATCATCCGGCGTCACCGTGCCGTCTGTTTCCTGCCCGACGATAATGTAACCCTTTTCGGCACGCATGACGTGCATCGCCTCGGTCCCATAGGCCACCGCGTCAACCTTGCGCCCTTCGGCCCAGACCGCCTCCCAGACAGAGCGCCCGTAATCGGCTGGCACATTGATCTCGTAGCCAAGCTCGCCCGTGAAGCTCACGCGCATCACTCGGGCCGGCACGCCGCAAACCATGCCCTCG
>JADCCH010000204.1 GCA_020252865.1 Methylobacterium sp. | reverse complement strand
GTCTCGCCGTCCATCACCTTGCCGGCGAGGATGAGGCCCGCGAGCGGATCCTGCACGTTCTTCTGGATCACGCGTTTCAGCGGCCGCGCGCCATAGGCGGGGTCGTAGCCTTTCTCGGCGAGCCAGTTGCGCGCGGCGGGCGAGAGATCGAGCGTGATCTTCCGATCTTCCACGAGCTGGCGGAGCCGGCCCATCTGGATATCGACGATGGCACCCATATCCGCGCGCTTCAGGCGCTGGAACAGCACGATTTCATCGATGCGGTTCAGGAATTCCGGCCGGAAGGCTGCCCGCAGGGCTGCCATCACCATGCCGCGCGCCTGATCCACCCCTTCCTCCTCGCCGAGGCTGACGAGATATTCCGCGCCGAGGTTCGAGGTCATGATGATCAGCGTGTTGCGGAAATCGACCGTCCGGCCCTGGCCATCGGTCAGGCGGCCGTCATCGAGCACCTGCAGCAGCACGTTGAACACATCGGGATGCGCCTTCTCCACCTCGTCGAAGAGCACGACCTGGTAGGGCCTGCGCCGCACGGCCTCGGTGAGGGCGCCGCCCTCCTCGTAGCCGACATAGCCCGGAGGCGCGCCGATGAGCCGGGCGACCGAGTGCTTCTCCATGTATTCGCTCATGTCGATCCGCACGAGGGCATGTTCGTCATCGAACAGGAACGAGGCGAGCGCCTTGGTGAGTTCGGTCTTGCCCACGCCCGTGGGGCCGAGGAACATGAAGGAGCCGATCGGCCGGTTCGGATCCTGAAGGCCCGCGCGCGCCCGGCGCACGGCGGTCGAGACCGCCTCCACCGCCTCGCGCTGGCCCACGACACGCTTGCCGAGTTCCTCCTCCATGCGCAACAGCTTCTCGCGCTCGCCGGCGAGCATCCGGTCGACCGGAATGCCCGTCCAGCGCGAGACGACCTGCGCGATGGAATCCGGCGTCACGCTCTCGGAGATGAGCGTGCCGGCCTTGGCCGCCTCTTCCAGGGCCGCCAGCTTCTTCTCGAGCTGGGGAATGGTGGAATAGGCCAGTTCCCCCGCTTTTGCGAATTCACCCTGCCTCTGCGCGCGCTCGAGTTCCGCACGCTTCTGGTCGAGCTCGCCCTTGATGCGCTGCGCCTCGCCGAGCTTGTCCTTCTCCGCCCGCCACGCCGTGGTGAGCGAGGCGGATTTCTCCTCGAGTTCGGCGAGTTCGGCGGAAAGCTTCATCAGCCGATCCTGCGAGGCCTGGTCCTTCTCGCGGCGCAGGGCCTCCTGCTCGATCCGGAGGCGGATGATCTCGCGGTCGAGCGAATCGAGGTCTTCCGGCTTGGAATCGACCTGCATCCTGAGCCGTGCTGCCGCCTCGTCCACGAGGTCGATGGCCTTGTCGGGCAGGAAGCGATCCGTGATGTAGCGGTTCGAGAGCGTGGCGGCGGCGACAAGGGCCGAATCCGTGATGTTCACCCCGTGATGCAGCTCGTATTTCTCGCGGATGCCGCGCAGGATCGAGATCGCATCCTCGACATTGGGTTCGGACACGAAAACCGGCTGGAAGCGCCGGGCCAAGGCCGCATCCTTTTCCACATGCTTGCGGTATTCATCAAGCGTGGTGGCGCCCACGCAGTGGAGTTCGCCGCGCGCGAGCGCCGGCTTCAAGAGGTTTGAGGCATCCATCGCGCCGTCGGCCTTGCCCGCGCCCACCAGCGTGTGCATCTCGTCGATGAAGAGGATGACCCCGCCATCGGACGCCGTGACTTCCGCGAGAACGGCCTTCAGCCGCTCCTCGAACTCGCCGCGATATTTCGCGCCGGCGATGAGCGAGCCCATGTCGAGCGCGAGCAAAGCCTTGTCCTTCAGGCTTTCGGGCACGTCGCCGTTGATGATGCGCAGGGCGAGGCCTTCGACGATGGCCGTCTTGCCCACGCCCGGCTCGCCGATCAGCACCGGATTGTTCTTCGTGCGGCGCGAGAGCACCTGGATGGTGCGGCGGATTTCCTCGTCGCGGCCGATGACGGGATCGAGCTTGCCCGAACGCGCCGCTTCCGTGAGGTCGCGGGCATATTTCTTCAGCGCGTCATACTGGTTCTCGGCCGTGGCGCTGTCAGCCTTCCGGCCCTTGCGGATCGTCTCGATGGCGGCGTTCAGCTTCTGCGGCGTCACACCCGCGCTGGCGAGCGCCTTGCCGGCCGCGTTATCCTTCTCGAGCGCGAGCCCGAGGAGCAGACGCTCCACCGTCACGAAGCTGTCGCCGGCCTTTTCCGCAGCCTTCTCGGCGGTTTCGAACACACGGGCCAGCGGCGGCGTGAGGTAGAGCCCGCCCGAGCCACCCTCCACCTTCGGGGTCTTGGCCAGCACGGCCTCGACCGCGCGCCGCGCTTCGGCGGAACGCCCGCCTGCCGCATCGATCAGCCCGGCCGCGAGGCCCTGATCGTCATCGAGCAGTGCCTTCAGCACATGTTCCGGCGCGAATTGCTGGTGACCTTCCCGCAGCGCGATGGTCTGTGCGGCCTGCAGGAAACCTCTGGCGCGCTCGGTGTATTTCTCGGTATTCATGCTCTTCCCTCATTTGGCGAAGTGGCGGCCGCCCCGCGATAGCAACGGCTGTCCTTCCGCAATGTAGGTGTGGCCAATCCGCAACAAAAGGGGCAGGATCAAAGGAATGTCGGAAATCGCCCAACCGCAGCTTGCCGCGCATCAAAATGATGGAGCGCGCCTCGCCGCGCTTTATCGCTACCCCGTGAAGGGCCTCTCGCCGGAGGAGATTCCCGAGGCGCATCTCACGGAAGGCGAGCATTTTCCTGGTGACCGCCTGATGGCGATCGAGAACGCCCCCTCGGGGTTCGATCCCGCCGCGCCCGAGCATCTGCCGAAGCAGAAATTCCTGATGCTCATGCGCAACGAGAAGCTGGCGCGCATCGCGGCACGCTTCGAGGATGCCACGCGCCGGCTCACCCTCAGCCAGGGCGGCGGGGTGGTCGCGAGCGGCGTCGTGGATGAGGAAACGGGCCGCGCCGCCATCGAGCGCTTCTTCGAGAGCTATATGGGCGGGGAGATGCGCGGCCCGGCACGCCTGCTCGTCGCGCCGCCGGGCCACCGCTTCATGGATTCGCGGCATGGCTTCCTCTCGATCATCAACCGCGCCAGCGTGGAGGCCATTGCCAGGCTCGCGAACCGTGCGAGCATCGATCCCCTGCGCTTTCGCGGCAACCTGCTGGTGGAGGGGCTTGCGCCCTGGGCCGAGTTCGATCTCGTGGGCCAGCGGGTGAAAATCGGCGAGGCCGAACTCGAAATCACCCGGCGCATCGACCGATGTGCCGCCATCGACGTCGACCCGCGTGCAGGCATCCGCGACCTGCGGATGGTGGCACTTCTGGAGCAGAATCTCGCGCACCATGATTGCGGGGTCTATGCCCGCATCCTTCGCTCGGGTCTCATCCGGCCGGGCGATGCGCTGACTGTGCCCTGAGACGAAAAAGGGCGACCGAAGCCGCCCTCAATTCCTTGATTTTTCAAGTTATTCAGGCCTCGTTTTCACCTTCGCCGGCCAGCGCGCCCTCGGGGCGGCCACTCCGGCCGCGACGGCGGCGACGATGGCGGAACGGCCCGCGGCCGTCATCCCCCTCGCCCGCTTCGGGCGGACCATCGACATCGCCTTCCGGGCCAACCGCACGCGCGGGCATGGTGAGGAAAGCCGGCAGATCGGGCTGATCGCCGGTGCCCTCGACCTCGACCGGCGGACGGCGCGGTTGCTGGAAGCGATCATTATCGCGGAACCGGTTGCGATCGCGGTCGCGATCATGGCGGCCACCGCGACGATCCTCACGCGGAGGACGTGGCTGGAAACCACCCTCGCCAACCATGCGCGGCTGAGCCTGGCCTTCCCCGCTTTCGCCTTCGGCCGGCTGTTCGCCGGAAGCGAATTCGCCGCTCTGGCGCTCGCCGCCGGAACTGTAGGAGGCGCCGCCATTCTGCTGTTGCATCGCCTGCGGCGAGCGGAAGGTGAAACGATCCGAGGAGGGGTCGAAATCGTCATCATCGTCGTCGCGATCATCGGCCTGGCCTGAAAGCGCAGCCTGCTGGGCCTGCACGGCCGCGGCGATCAGACGGTAGTAATGCTCGGCGTGCTGCAGATAGCTCTCCGCAGCCACCGGATCGCCGGAGAGATGCGCATCGCGTGCGAGCTGGGTGTATTTCTCGGCGATGTGCTGGGCCGTGCCGCGGACTTTCACATCCGGACCGTTCGATTCATAAGAACGCGTCAACGGGTTGGGCCCGCGACGGTTGCGACCCCGCATGCGCTTGTTCTGTCCTGGTCTCATCCGCGTTTTTCTCGGCTGGCTCGGTTTCCGGGCTGGCTTGGCGTTGCCTGGAGGCTGTCATCAGGGGAAATAATCCCCGTTCGTCGCGTCCGGCACCCCGGAAGGAGCGCGGGCCTTGCGACAGGTCTCTCGGTCAAGGATCCCGGCTCTGCCGGCTCGATCAACGTGACGGAAAGAGGCGATGCCTGTCCCGGCTGCGTCGGATCCAACCCCCGGACGACCCCGACGCGTGCACCACCAGATGTTTCCTTAGCGGCTCTTTCGCAGGGTTGCAAGCAAAGGCATCGGGCCCCTTTGTGTCATCCCCGGCCAAGGAGATGCCGCGCATGCCCGGAAAGGTCGTGCCGGACCGCAATATTCTGGAAACCGGCCTGTTCCAGCAAGACAATCACGCTTTCGGATTGCCCCGCTCCCAGTTCGACGCCCAGCCATCCGCCAGGCGCGAGAAAAGCGCGCGCCTCGCCTGCGATGCGCCGGTAGAAGGCAAGCCCATCCGCCCCGCCATCGAGCGCGAGGGGAGGGTCGAAATCCCGAACCGCCGGTTCGAGACCCGCGAGATCGGCACTGGGAATATAGGGTGGGTTGGAGAGAATGGCGTCGAACGGCCCGGCGAGCCCCGCGAACAGATCACCCTGATGGAAAGCCACCCGAGCGGCGACGCCCAAGGCTTCCGCATTCCTCCCCGCCACCGCAAGCGCTGCGGGCGAGAGATCCGCCGCCACGCCGGTCGCCTCGGGGATTTCGGCCAGCAATGTGAGGATGATCGCGCCCGAACCCGTGCCAAGATCGAGCAGGCGCGGTGCCCGCTGCCCCGCCAGGCGCTTCAGCATCTCCTCCACCAGCAATTCGGTCTCGGGACGGGGGTCGAGCACATCCGGCGTCACGCGGAAATCCCGGCCGTGGAAACTGCGTCGCCCCGCGATTCGTGTCAGCGGTTCGCCCTTGAGCGCGCGCGACAGGGCCGGACCGAGACGCTCCGCCGTTTTGCCGATCAGGCGATCCGGATCCAGCACCAGATCGCCCGGCTCCACGCCGAGGGCATCCGCCAGAAGCCGGCGCGCCATGAGGCGGCAATCCTCGAAACCCGCCTTGCCGAAGGCCGTTGCCAGCACATCCAGCGCTTCAGCGCGCCGCATGTCGGGCCGGAACGTCCCGCTCACGCCTCTTCCCCGGCGAGCAGACGCGCCTGATGCTCGGTGATCAGCGCCTCGATCAGTTCCTCGAGGCCACCGCCCTCCAGGATCGCCTCGATCTTGTAGAGCGTGAGGTTGATGCGGTGGTCGGTCACGCGCCCGTGCGGGAAATTATAGGTG
>JADCCH010000203.1 GCA_020252865.1 Methylobacterium sp. | reverse complement strand
GGCGATGCGCGCCAGCGTGACGCGATTCCGTCCCCCGGATTTCGAGGCATAGAGCGCGATATCCGCATCCTTCATGGCCTGCTCGAAGGTCATTCCGGGGTTGCGCTGGGCCACGCCGACACTGATCGTCACCTGCAATTCGACGGAAGGCAGCTTCACCGGCAGCAGCGCGATCTCGCGGCGAACCTTCTCGGCGATGACCGCCGCCATCTCGAGCGGCCCGCGCACGAGCAGCGAGAATTCCTCGCCGCCGATGCGGGCAAAGCGGCTGTCGATCTGCGCCAGCCGACGCGCGACCTCCTGAAGCACGATGTCGCCGCCATCATGCCCGTGGCGGTCATTCACCTGTTTGAAATAGTCGATATCGAGCACGAGTATGCTCGCAAGTTCCGGCTTGGCCTCGGCTTCCGCGATCATGTCAAAGAAGAAGCGACGGTTGCGCAGCCCGGTCAACGCATCGAAGGACGCGATTCGGATGAGTTCGCGCTGGGCATCGAGCATGCGCTTGCCGGAGCGCAGCCGCGCGAGAAGCTCCGTCTTGCGCGGGGGCTTGCCAATGAAGTCATCCGCGCCGGCATCCAGCGCCTCTGCGAGCTGTTCCTCGTCGGTCGAGGCGGACATCACGATGATGAAGAGCGGGCGATGCGTGCTCGCGACAAGCCGCGCGGACCAGCAGAGCTCGAGGCTCGACATGCCCATGAAGTCGATGGCCATGAGCAGGACGTCGGGTCCATCCTCGGCCTCCAGATGCTGCAGGGCGACCTCGGCGCTGTCACAGGCGAGCACCTGGTGGCCGTCCGTTTCCAGCATCAGCGTGAGGATCAACCGTCCGATCTTGTTCGGCTCAGCAAGAAGGATACGCATCGGAAATCAACCCTTACAAGGTCAGATCCAGCTCCCCCGGAGCCTTCGACCCTGTAAAACCCTGCCAAAAATCCTTTAACAAGACCCGTGAAAGGTTCGCCGAAAACAATGGTAAACGCACTTTCGGGACCTCGAGCGAAATTCGATCTGAATGAACGAGATCGACCGCTCTATGTCTCTGTTATTGATCGTATTTTCTTCGGTCAACCGGCATGCACCTGGTCGGAAAATGCTCTAGGCGACGAACCGGTGCATCGCGCTCGCGCCCAAAAGAAACCCCGCCGCCCCTTTCCTTGGAGGCGGCGGGGCTTTCCCGGCGCGAAGGAGGTGTCTCGCGGCTCCGTCGATCCGGTCAAACCTGCGTCAGTTCATTGACAGCATCTTCATCGGGTCCACCGCCTGCGACCCCTTGCGGATCTGGAAGTGGAGTTGCGGAGAGGTGACATTGCCCGAGGAGCCCGAGGCCGCGATCACCTGGCCGCGCTTCACGCTCTCGCCGCGCTTCACCTTGATCTCGCCATTATGGGCATAGACGCTGACATAGCCGTTGGGGTGGCGGACGAGCACCAGCTTGCCATAGCCCTTCAGCGCGTCATCGGCATGGATGACCATCCCCCCTTCGGCGGCGCGCACCGGCGTGCCTTCCGGCATGGCGATGTTGATGCCATCATTCGTGCCAGACGCGCCCTTCGCACCGAATCCGGAAATCACCCGCCCCTGGGCGGGCCAGCGGAAATTCGCCGCCTGCTCGGCCGGCTCTTCGGCCTGCGGGGCGGGAGCGGCTGCCGGGCGCTCGGCATTGCGGGCCGTCACCTTCGGCTCGGGGATTGAGGCCGTGGTTTCCGGTTCGGCGGCCGAAACCTTCTTCGTCGCCTGCCGGGCGCTGCGCTCGGCTTCGAGGCGCTTCTGCTCGGTGATCTTCTTCTCGGGCGCAGGCGGCATGGGCTGCGCGGCCGCCTTCTGGGCCGGGCGAGCGGCGGGCGCCTCGTCTTCGACCTCGTCGCGGGTGCGCAGCTGCTTCAACTTCGCGGCAGCACGCCGTTCGGCTTCGGTTTCGGGCTTGCCGGTCACGTCACGCACGGCAGGACGCGCGGCCGGGCGAGCCGGGGAGACCTCCGCGAGAGTCTCGCGCGACGGGACGGCGCTTGCCACGCGACGCGGCGCGGTCGTGGAACCCGCGCCCTGCACGGCGCTGTAGGCCGGAATCATGATCTGCTGGCCGGGCTGCGCCTGGTTGACCGACGAAAGCCCGTTGACCGCCAGCAGCGCGCTGACCGGCACGCCGTAGCGGCTGGACAGCGTGCCGAGGCTTTCTCCCTGCTGCAGCACGATCGGCGTGCCACCAACGGCGGTCCAGCCCTGCGTGGCGTCAAGCGCCGTGCCAGGGCGCGGCGCAACCGGCGCCAGCGCGGGATAGGAGGCGGAGGCGACGGAGCCCGTCGCGCCAGGCGCGGCTGCCTGCGGGGAGGCCCGCATCATCGGCTGGGTCGGCGGCGGAAGAGCCTGTGTGGTCACCGATCCGGAAGGCGCCGCGCGAAGGGGCGCGTTCGGCTGGATCCGGTTGATCGAGGCAGTCGACACCGGATCGAAACTCGTCCGGCTGTTGAACGGGTTCTGGAAGGGATTGTCATTGAAGCGGGCCGCATCGGAAGAGCAAGCCGCAACGAGACTTGCCACCATGACCGATGCCAGCAACCGGGGCTTCACCCGTTCGAACAGGTTTTTCATCACTACGCCTACCCACGCGCAACACTCAAAGGCGACTGGCGTCAGTCATGAAGGATTCAGTTTAAGTCAGGGTTAGGGGACACGGTTAGGAGAATATGAATCGCCCTGCATTGCTGGAAATTCTACAAGGCAAGCGGGAGATTGGCGCGCATTCGGGTCATCCGCGCGGGGCCGAGATCACTTTCCACCGGGAACCCCTGCGCATCGATGCGCCAGAGCGTGAGGCGCGTTTCCTCTCCCCGCACCCGACCGCCGATGGCGATGCCGCCGGGCACAAGCCCTTCGAAAAGCTGGGACGGCACGATTCCCAGCGCGCCGCCGATGATGAGACGGTCGAACGGCCCGCCAACCGCGCGCCTTGCCAATCCATCCGCCTGCAGGGCGGTGATGCGCGGCAGGCCGAGCAGGTTGAAGGCCCGCATGGCCGCGACCCCCAGGGTCGCAAAGCGTTCGAGCGTCACCACCTCCGCGCCGGCCGCGGCCATCAAGGCGGTGCCGAAGCCGGAGCCCGTGCCGATCTCCAGCACGCGCTGGCCCGGTGCGATGCGCGCGAGAACCAGCAGCCGAGCCAGGCTGAACGGATCTTCCGCTTCCTCACCGCAGGCGATCGGCAGGTTGATCGGCGCATAGAGCAAGCCGGGGCGGATTTTCGGGAGGAATGGCGCGCGCGGCACGCGCTCGAAGGCATTGAAGATCGCCGGCTCGGTGAGGCCCTTCGAGCGCAGGTCGAGCAGGAATCGCGCCAGCGCAGTGTCGCTCGCCTCGCCGAGGCCCATGCGCGGAGCCGGATTTCCCCCTTCGTGCGGGGCATGGCCGGCCCGCGCCTCGCCCTGCAGGATAG
>JADCCH010000202.1 GCA_020252865.1 Methylobacterium sp. | reverse complement strand
TCGGTTTCTTCGCGCCCTGCAACAGCGAGGTGCTCAACCCCTGGGCCGATAAGCCGGATACAACCTATGATTTCGGCGAGGAACCGGCCGAAAGTTTTTCGCAGCCCGGCTCCACGAGTGCCGAACTCAGCCTGCCACGTGACCAGGCCGACAGCATCCCGGAGAGCCCGGACAGCGAAACCGAAGCCGCCTGATGCTCAGCCGGCCGGGTGACGCCCCTCGAGCGCGCGAGCGATTTCCTCGAGGATGGCCGGGTCGTCGATGGTCGCGGGCATGGTCCATGGGTCGCCATCGGCGATCTTCTTCATCGTGCCACGCAGAATCTTGCCGGAGCGCGTCTTGGGAAGGCGATTCACGGTGATCGCGGTCTTGAAGGCCGCAACCGGGCCGATGCGATCGCGCACGAGACCCACGCATTCCCGCTCGATGGTGCCGGGCAGGGCGTTCACGCCCGCCTTCAGCACCACGAAGCCCAGCGGCACCTCGCCCTTGAGCGAATCCTTCGCACCGATCACGGCGCATTCCGCCACGGCCGGATGCGAGGCGAGCACCTCCTCCATGCCGCCGGTGGAGAGGCGATGGCCCGCGACGTTGATGATGTCGTCGGTGCGGCCCATGATGTAAAGATAGCCATCGGCATCACGATAACCCGCATCCGACGTATTGTAGTAGCCGGCATATTCCGCAAGATAGCTCGACCGGAACCGGTCATCGGCATTCCAGAGCGTCGGCAGGCAGCCCGGCGGCAGCGGCAGCTTCACGGCGATGGAGCCCATCTTGCCCGCTTCAACCGGCTTTCCGGCTTCATCCAGCACCTGAACATCGTAGCCTGGCATCGGGACGGTGGGCGAACCATGCTTCACCGGCAGGATTCCGAGGCCGAGGGGGTTGCCGCAGATGGGCCAGCCGGTTTCGGTCTGCCACCAATGGTCGATCACCGGGACTTGCAGGATGTCCTCGGCCCATTTCACCGTATCCGGGTCCGCGCGCTCGCCCGCGAGGAACAGGGCGCGGAAGCCGCCGAGATTGTACCTGCCGAGATGTTCCGCCTTCGGGTCTTCCTTGCGGATGGCGCGGAAGGCCGTGGGCGCGGTGAAGAGCACCTTCACCTTGTGCTCGGAAATGACGCGCCAGAAGGCGCCGGGGTCGGGCGTGCCCACGGGCTTGCCTTCATAGAGCAGCGTGGTGCAGCCCTTGAGCAGCGGCGCATAAACGATGTAGCTGTGGCCCACGACCCAGCCGACATCGGAGGCCGCCCAGAAGACCTCGCCCGGCTCCATGCCGTAGATCGCGCCCATCGACCAATGGAGCGACACCATATGCCCGGCATGGTCGCGCACCACGCCCTTGGGCTTGCCCGTCGTGCCGGAGGTATAGAGCACATAAAGCGGATCGGTCGCCTTGAGAGCCACGGCTTCCACCGGCCCTGCGTCCGCCAGGAGGAGCCGCTCGCGCCCCTCGGCCCAATCATGGTCGCGGCCCGCGATCATTTCGGCCTTCGCCTGCGGGCGCTGGAAGAGCAGCACATGGCTCACCTTGTGGGTCGCCTCGTCGAACGCGCGATCCAGCAACGGCTTGTAGGCGACGACGCGGCCCGGCTCGATGCCGCAGGACGCGGTGAGGATCAGCTTCGGCTTCGCATCGTCGATGCGGGTCGCGAGCTCATGCGCGGCAAAGCCGCCGAATACCACGGAATGGATGACGCCGAGCCGGGCGCAGGCGAGCATGGCCACCACCGCTTCGGGGATCATCGGCATGTAGATGATCGCGCGATCGCCCTCCGCGAGGCCAAAGCCCCGGATCATATGCGCGGCGAGATCGACTTCGCGCTTCAGCTCGGAATAGGTGAGCGAGGAGGCGCTGTTGGTGATCGGGCTGTCATAGATCAGCGCGAGCTGGTCACCGCGCCCCTGCGCGATGTGCCGGTCGAGGCAGTTCGCCGCGGTGTTGCAGGTGGCATCGGGGAACCAGCGGCCATAGGCGCCAGCTTTCGCATCGAAGATCGCGCGGGGCGGCTCGATCCAGTCGAGCGCGCTGGCGGCCTCCCGCCAGAAGGCTTCCGGGTCCTTGCGCCAGCCCTCGTAGATCGCGTGATAGCGCGAAGCCTGAGCCATCATGTCATCCTCCCCTGTTCCATTCCGGCGGGGGGCTGCTTGCGAAACCGCCTCCACCTGCCCTTCCGGCTTGTTCTGAAGAAGGATTGTCATTCCCGCCCCGCTTTGTGCAAGGGGATCCGGCTCATCATTTCGAGGGGGATCATCCGCCAAAACCGTTGCCCCGCCCGCATTCCATGCCTAGTTTCGTTTGAAATCAGACGAAAGGATGGAGGCTCCCGCGATTCGCGCGGAATCCTCCCGGTGCGGAGACACGAGCATGCCGGACCCCGTCGCCGAAGCGCTGAGCCGGCTCAGCGCGGCGCTCGACCGGCTCGACGCAGCGGCCATCCGCCATGTCGAGGCCGATCGCGTTCGCGCGACCCTCGAAACCGAACTGGCGGTGATGCGGGAAGACCGTCATCGCCTCGCCGAGATGCTTGATCTGGAAACAGTTGCGCGCCTTGAAGCGGATCAAGCGCTGCGCGATTGTCTGCCGCGCCTCGATCGCGCCATTGCGCAGGTCAAGGCCGGTCTTGCGGGGGACTAGGGCGTGGCGCAGATCAGCGTGACGATCGACGGCAAGCAGTTCCGCATGGCCTGCGAGGACGGGCAGGAGGCGCACCTGCTCGCGCTGGCGGCGGATGTGGACCATCGCATCAAGGCGATGCGCCAGAATTTCGGCGATATCGGCGACCTGCGCCTTGCCGTGATGGCCAGCCTGATGCTCGCCGACGAAGCGAGCGAGGAGCGCCGCAAGGCCAACGCCGCGGCGGAGGCCGTGGCCGCAAGCCGCGCCGCCGTTCAGAATGCGAGCCAGCTCGGCAACCAGCGCGAGATGGAAATCGCCACGGCGATTTCAAACCTCTCGGATCGCGTGGAGCGCATCGCACGGGCGCTTTCGGGGGAAGACAGGGACGGGATTTGAATTAAACATTTTCGAACGGAGCCTTCCCAAATTCCATAATTGCGCGGGTTCGATACGCAGGAATGGCAATTTTACCCGTTGATTTTTATGTCATGGACGAAGCGAAGATCGTCGCAGTTCATGACGGCTGGATAGCTGAAAGCCCTGATTTGAGGGCACACGCCGAGTTAATCAATAAGTCCTTAGACTTTTTGGACTGGCTGCTAAACCTCCAAGATCATTCTGACAGTGATCACTTGGCTTTGTTGCGCTTAAGCGTCCGGTGTTTCAACTCCTGTGGTGCCGCATTGCGCCTGCTTCGGTGCGGCCACTGGCAGCCAGCAATAATGGTCACGCGAGACCTCTACGAAACACAATTTCTGCTCGATCTGCTCTTAGGTGATACTGAAAAGCTGAAGGCATGGCTGACGCTTACGGCGAGGGAGCGAGATCAACAGTTCAAACCGATAAAGGTGCGCGAAGCTCTCGACGCACGGGATGGTTTCAAAGAAAAGAAGCGTGCCATCAGATACAAAATGCTCTCAACCTATGGGGCGCATGCAACACCGGAAGGCTTCAGCATCATTTCACCAAATAATTTGACCATTATTGGCCCTTTTCCTGACCAAAAACTACTTCAGAGCCTTCTCGAGGAACTCGCAATGGTAATCGCTCATGCGGCAGTTACGATAAGCCCGATTGTGAAACCGACTGAGCGTGATGACGTTGAGCGGAAGCTTGCGTTCCTGAAATTTCTTGAGGGTTGGCGTAGGCAATTTTTTAATCGGAACGCAGGCGTAAACGGCGAACAAGGCAGTTAGCCCCCCCACTCCCCACTGGCAATTCCCCCGCCATGCGCTTACATTGGCCGTGCGGGGCTGTGGGATGCGGCGGGTTATACGTATTCCCCGGGGCCTTAACGATCCTGAGGGAGCTGTCCCTGGGGAGGTCCGTGGACTTCCTCACAACGGCGCCCACCTACACTTGTAGGTTCCCGGGATCGACAAACCACCGATCGCTGCGGCTCCGCAAATCCTCATCACAGCCGGTCTTGTTGATGCGCATTCTCTTCCTCGGCGATGTGGTCGCCAAACCCGGCCGCGAGGCGGTTCAGCGTCATCTCCCCTCTTTGCGTGAGCGCTGGAAACTCGATTGCGTGGTGATCAACGGCGAGAATTCCGCCGGCACCATCGGCATCACCGAAGCCATCTGCAACGAGTTGCTGGATGCCGGCGCGGATTGCGTCACCCTCGGCAACCATGCCTGGGACCAGCGCGAGGCGCTCGTCTTCATCGAGCGCGAGCATCGGCTGATCCGCCCCGCGAATTTCATGCGCGGCACGCCGGGGCGCGGTTCCGCCCTCATCGAGACGAAGAACGGCGCGCGCGTGCTGGTGGTGAACCTCATCGGCCGCGTCTTCATGCAGGTCTCGGACGATCCCTTCGCCGAGATCGACCGGCAGATGGAGGCCTGCCCGCTCGGCCCTGGCTGCGACGCCCTGCTGATCGACATGCATGCCGAGGCGACCAGCGAAAAGCAGGCCATGGCGCATTATGTCGATGGCCGTTGCTCGGTGGTTGTCGGCACGCATACCCATGTGCCGACGGCGGATCACCATATCCTGCCGGGCGGAACGGCCTACATGTCCGATGCCGGGATGTGCGGCGATTACGATTCCATTCTCGGTGTGGACAAGGCAGCACCCATGCACCGGCTGATGTTCTCCACCCCCTCCGGCCGCTTCGAGGCGACGGATGGCACCGCGACCCTCTGTGGCTTCGCGGTCGAAACGGATGATCGCACCGGCCTTGCGAAAGGCTGCTGGGCCGTGCGGCTCGGGCCGATCCTCGAGGAAAGCCGGCCGAAGGGCTGGGAATAGCGCGTTTTCGAGCGAAGTGGATACCGGCGCGCCTGAAGAATGCGCGACAGGACCAAGGACGGGGTAGTGTTTCGATCCGCTTCGATCGGAACACCGATCCCGGCCTCGAACAGCCGCTTTTCTTTTGCCGCACGCTTTTCTAAAAGCCCGTTCCAACCACGTGATCCACGAAGACGGGGCTCCGCCATGGCCGGCCATTCGCAATTCAAGAACATCATGCATCGCAAGGGCAAGCAGGATGCCGTGCGCTCGAAGCTGTTCGGCAAGCTCGCGAAGGAAATCACAGTTGCCGCGAAGATGGGTCTCCCCGATCCGAACATGAACCCGCGCCTGCGCATGGCCGTGCTCGCCGCGCGCGCCGAAAACATGCCGAAGGACAATATCGAGCGCGCCATCAAGAAGGCGACCGGGGGCGAAGCCGACAATTTCGAGGAAATCCGCTACGAGGGCCGCGGCCCCGGCGGCGTGATGCTGATCGTCGAGGCGCTGACGGACAACCGCAACCGCACCAGTGCTGCCGTGCGCTCCTATTTCACCAAGGCGGGCGGCGAACTCGGTGCCACGGGCTCGGCCACCTTCCAGTTCGACCGCATCGGCGAGATCACCTACCCCGCTTCGGCCGGTGACGGCGATACCGTCATGGAAGCCGCGATCGAGGCGGGTGCCGAGGATGTCGCCTCGGACGAGAACGGCCATACCATCCTGTGTGCCTTCACGGATCTCTCCGACGTGTCGAAAATGCTCGAAGCTAAGCTCGGCGCGCCCGCTTCCGCGAAAATCATCTGGAAGCCGCAGAACAACGTTCTCGTGGACGAGGAGAAGGCCCAGAGCGTGATGAAGCTTCTCGACAACCTCGACAACGACGACGACGTGCAGAACGTCTTCTCGAATTTCGAGGTTTCAGACGAGGTGATGGCGAAACTCACAGCCTGAGGGCAAAACCAAGCAGTCTTCACCTTTCGTTCTCGCCTTGGCCGGCATAGAAACGGTTATGGCAAGTGTTAAGCGAATCATCGGCATCGATCCCGGCCTCCGGCATACGGGCTGGGGAATCGTCGCCATCGAGGGCATGCGTCTTTCCTATATTGTCTGTGTCATCGTGGAGCCCTCGCCCAAGGCCGATCTCGCCGATCGCCTCGCAGCGATCCATGAGGGCCTCCGGCAGGTGATCCACGACCACCAGCCGCACGAGGCGGCCGTGGAGGAGACCTTCCTCAACAAGGATCCGCGCTCCACCCTCAAGCTTGGCGCGGCGCGCGGCGTTGCGATGCTGGCGCCGGCCCAGGCCGGGCTCCGCGTGGCGGAATACGCCCCGAACCAGGGGAAGAAGAGCGTCGTCGGCGCGGGCCATGCCGAGAAGGAGCAGATCCGCATGATGGTGAAGGTGTTGCTGCCGAAAGCCGAATTCCGTACCGATGACATGGCCGATGCGCTCGCCATCGCCATCTGCCATGCGCATCACCGGGGGCAGAAATGAGAATTGCCCCGGGCCTTGCGGCCAGCCTTGCCCTGATCGGTTCGGCGCTGGCTGCGCCGCAGAAGCCGGTGCCGGGGCGTTATGCGGTGGATGCCGCGAGCTGCGCCTCCAGGGATTTCTTCCTCACCGTGAAGGCGAACGGTTTCGAATCGAGCGTGTTTTCCTGCGATGGCCTGACACTCCATCTGCGCGGCGAAGCGGGTGATCGCACGCTCTGGCAGGTGGATGGCAGGCAATGCCGCGGGCTGCATGCCGGCTCGGGCGGGCCGAAGCGCTTCCAGATGGAGGTGATGCCGAACCGCCTGCGCCTCGCCTGGCCGGATGGAACCCCGGCCTCCACCTTTCTTCGCTGCTCCCCGTGAGGCCTTCATGATCGGCAAGCTCAAGGGCGTGATCGACAGCTACGGCGAGGAACATGTGATCCTCGACGTGCATGGCGTCGGCTATCTGATCCATTGCTCATCCCGCACCTTGCAGGCGCTGCCGCAGGCGGGCGAGGCCGCGACGCTTTTCATCGAGACCATCGTGCGGGAGGACATGATCCGCCTGTTCGGCTTCGCGAGCGCCTTGGAGAAGGACTGGTTCAACATCCTTCTCGGCGTGCAGGGCGTGGGGCAGAAGGTGGCGCTCGCCATCCTCTCGACGCTCAAGCCCGGCGAACTCGCCAATGCCATTGCCATGAAGGACAAGGCGGCGATCGCCCGCACCTCCGGCGTCGGGCCGAAGCTCGCCGAGCGCATCTGCGTCGAACTGAAGGACAAGGCGCCGGCTTTCGGCTCCATCGATCCGGCGGTGGCGAAGCTCGCGGGCGAGGCCGACGAGGGCCGCGTGAAGGGCCCGCTGAAGGATGCGATCTCGGCGCTGGTCAATCTGGGCTATGGCCAGCCGCAGGCGGCGGCGGCGGTTGCGGCGGCAGCGAAGGCTTTGGGCGAAGCGGCCGAAGCCGGCGCGCTCATCCGGCAGGGATTGAGGGAGTTGGCGAAGTGACGAGCGCACCCGCCATTGCGAGGAACGACGTGACGAAGCAATCCAGCCCCGTGTCATTTCCGACGCGGCAAAGCCGCGAGCGGGAATCCAGCCGAAGGATCAAAGAAGGACTGGATTGCCGCGTCAGCCTGCGGCTTCCTCGCAATGACGCGGCCGAGGCCGGCGCGATCATCATGGCAGGGCTCTCCCCCTCCCCTGCCATCACCGGGCTTGCCCCGGTGATCCAGATTCCCTTTTGCCAGTTTCCCTTTTGCCGGATTCTCGGCTCAAGACCGGGAATGATAATGGTGCGCCCATGACCCGCCCCGGCCTTCTCAACCCCGAAAAGCGCGGCGACGACGTGGATCAAACGATCCGCCCGCTCCAGCTTGGCGAATTCATCGGGCAGGCGCAGGCGCAGGAGAACCTGAAGGTGTTCATCGCCGCCGCGAAGGCGCGCGGCGAGGCGCTCGACCATGTGCTGTTCGTGGGTCCGCCGGGCCTCGGCAAGACCACGCTCGCGCAGATCGTCGCGCGCGAACTCGGCGTCAATTTCCGCTCGACCTCCGGCCCGGTGATCGCGAAGGCGGGCGATCTCGCGGCGCAGCTCACCAATCTTGACGAACGGGATGTGCTCTTTATCGATGAAATCCACCGCCTCAACCCGGCGGTGGAGGAAATCCTCTACCCCGCGATGGAGGATTACCAGCTCGATCTCATCATCGGCGAAGGCCCCGCCGCACGAAGCGTGAAGATCGACCTGCCGAAATTCACGCTCGTGGGCGCCACCACGCGCGCGGGGCTTCTCACCACTCCTTTGCGCGATCGCTTCGGCATTCCGGTGCGGCTCAATTTCTACACGGTGGAGGAACTCGAACTGATCGTCACGCGCGGCGCACGCGTGCTCGGTATCGGCATGAGCCCGGATGGCGCGAATGAGATCGCGCGCCGCGCGCGCGGCACGCCGCGCATCGCCGGCCGGCTCCTCAGGCGCGTGCGGGATGTCGCCATCGTGGAAGGCGCGGAGAAGGTGACGCGTGCCATCGCGGATAAAGCCCTGACCATGCTCGATGTGGATTCCATCGGCCTTGATCTGATGGACAGGCGCTATCTTCTTACAATTGCAGAAAAATTCTCCGGCGGTCCCGTGGGCATCGAGACGATGGCCGCCGCGCTTTCGGAACCGCGTGACGCCATCGAGGATATCATCGAGCCCTATCTCCTCCAGCAGGGCTTCCTCCAGCGCACCCCGCGCGGGCGGCTGCTCACCGATGCCGCCTTCCGGCATCTGGGCATGGCCGTGCCGAGCCGCCAGCCCGCGCAGTTCGGCCTGTTCGAGGGGGAGGAGGAGTGAACACCCTGCCCCTCCGAATCTACTACGAGGACACGGATTTCTCCGGCTTCGTCTATCACGCGCGCTACCTGCATTTCTTCGAGCGGGGGCGCACGGAAGCCTTGCGCGCGCTCGGCATCGATCATCGCGCCCTGTTCGAGGCCAAGGGCGGACCGTTCTTCTTCGTGGTGCGGCGGATGGAGATCGATTTCCGCTCGCCGGCCCGCATGGATGACATCGTCACGGTCGAGACGCATGTCGCGGAGCTTCGCGCGGCGAGCCTGGTGATGGCGCAGAGATTGCTGCGCGGCGAGGCGCTTCTCTGTTCGGCGCGGGTGGAAATCGCGCATCTTGCCAACGGCAAGCCCCGGAGATTCGGCGCGGATCTCCGTTCGAGACTTGATTTGCTAGCCAATCCTTAACCATAAGCGGGGATGGATGAGGGGAGCCGGGCGGGAAGACCTTCCGCGCGGGGTTCGCCCTGTGCTTGCCCCAGTTTGGTCCCAAACCGCGCGCAAGGACCCCTGAACGGACCAAGCGGAACCGGGCCCGCGCCGGCTCGCGAAGGAAGGATATCGGAATGCCCGGCGCAGAAGCCCAAGTGGATCTCTCGCTCATTGCCCTGTTCATGCATGCTCACTTCATCGTGAAGCTGGTGATGATCGGGTTGGCCGTAGCCTCGGTGTGGTCCTGGGCCATCATCATCAACAAATCGATCGCCATGCGCAGCATGGCTAAAAGCATGGATGAATTCGAGGACCGTTTCTGGTCCGGCCAGAGCCTTGACGAACTCTATCGCGGCCTCGTGAACAAGACGAATGACGGTTTTGCCGCCCTCTTCATTGCGGCCATGACCGAATGGCGCCGCGCCTTCGAGGGCTCGGGGCGCGGTTTCGCAAGCCTGCAAACCCGCATCGACAAGGTGCTCGATGTCTCGATTGCCCGTGAGGTGGAAAGGCTCGAATCGAAGCTGCTGGTGCTCGCGACCATCGCCTCCGTGGGGCCCTATATCGGCCTCTTCGGCACGGTCTTCGGCATCATGACGACCTTCCGCTCGATTGCTGCTTCGAAGAACACCTCGCTCGTGGTTGTCGCGCCGGGCATCGCGGAAGCGCTGTTCGCGACTGCCATCGCCTTGGCCGCCGCCATTCCGGCGAATATCTTCTACAACAAGTTCGTGCGCGATGCCGGAAAGATCCAGGGCCGGCTCGAGAGCTTCGCGGATGAATTCTCCGCGATCCTCTCGCGGCAGATCGACGAGCGCGCCGGCACCGTGCAGAACCGCGGCGCGGCCTGAGGAGGAAGGGCGATGGCTTCCGTTTCCATGCCCGGAGGGAAAAGGCGCAAGG
>JADCCH010000201.1 GCA_020252865.1 Methylobacterium sp. | reverse complement strand
GGCGCGGGCATTCGGATACCGAGGTTCTGCTCGCGCTCATCGAGGCGCGAGGGCCGGAGGCGGCGCTGAAGGCCGCGACCGGCATGTTCGCTCTCGTGCTCTTCGACCATGAGACCGGCGCGGTTTACGTGGCGCGCGACCGGATCGGCGAAAAACCGCTCTATATCGCGGAAATCGGCGGGGCTTTCCTGTTCGCTTCGGAGCTCAAGGCCTTCAAGTCGCATCCGCGATGGGATGGCGCGCTTGATCACGCGGCGATCACCGGCTTCCTGCGCCACGGTTACATCGCCGCACCCGCGAGCCTGTATCGCGCCGCGAAGAAGCTGCCGGCGGGCGTGCTGCGCCGCTTCGCAGCTGGCGGGCCCGCGCAGGACATCGCCTATTGGGACAGCCTCGCTGAAGCGCGTGAAGCGAAGGCCCATCGCTTCGCCGGCACCTTCGAGGAGGCGACGGACCGGCTCGATGCGCTCCTCCATGCGGCCATTCGCCGGCAGGTGATCGCCGATGTGCCGGTAGGGGCGTTCCTCTCGGGCGGCATCGATTCCTCCACCATCGCCAGCATCATGCAGGCCCAGGCGAGCCGCCCGATCGAGACCTTCTCGCTGGGGTTTCGCGAGGTGGAATTCGATGAATCGATACATGCGCGCGATATCGCAACCCATTTGAAAACCTCGCATAACGAGATTTCGCTCACCGGGCAGGATGCGGCCGACCTCGTGACGGGAATGCCGTCGATCTATGACGAGCCCTTCGCCGACCCGTCGCAATTGCCGACCACGCTCGTTGCCGGCTTTGCCAGAACGAAGGTCACGGTGTCGCTTTCGGGCGATGCGGGGGACGAGCTTTTCGCCGGCTATGGCCGCTACCATTCCGTGCGCCGCAAATGGGAGAGCGGCCTCCAGGGCGGGGTCGAACGTTTCGCGGCGGGAACCTATGCGAGCGTGCTCGACGCGCTCCTCGCGCTTCCCGAGGCGATGGGCGTGGGCGCAATCGCGGGCCATCGCATCGGGCCGCTGCGGCTTCGCCTGGCGGATCAGGCCGCCCGGATGGGCGCTGACACAGCGATCGAGGCCTATGAGCGCGGCTTCACCGTGATGGATTCCGCGCATCGCCTGGTGAGGGGCGGGGTGCCGGCCGCCGATCCGCTGGTGGCGGAGATTGCGCGTGAAACCGGCTGGTCGATCCTCGATTCCGCGACCCTTCTGGATGCCCGGCGCTATCTGCCGGACGACATTCTCGTGAAGGTCGATCGCGCGGCGATGCATCACAGCCTTGAGGCGCGCGTGCCGCTGCTCGATCCCGAGATCATTCGCTTCGCCTGGTCGTTGCCGGATCAAATGAAGTCGCGCGGCAGGGAGCGCAAGGCGCTGCTGAAGGCCGTGCTCGGCCGCTATGTGCCGCGCGCCCTGTGGGATCGGCCGAAGCGGGGTTTCGGCATACCCGCGGCGGCCTGGCTTCGCGGGCCGTTCCGTTCCCTGGGTGAAGACCTGCTCTCGCGCCAGCGCCTCGAAAGGCAGGGTTTGCTGGAGACGGATCTCGTCCGGGCGATCTGGGAGGATTTTCTCGCCGGGGGGCAGCGCCGCGTGAACCTCGTCTGGACGCTTTTCGTGCTCCAGCTCTATCTCGCCGCCGAGCCGTCTCAGGCCCCGTCGACCTTCCTGTAGGGTTGCGGGCGAATCCCTAAAACATAGGCGAAGGAGCCGAGGCCGCTCGCGACCTGTTTGGCCTGCTTGAAGGCGAAGGTCCGGCCGGGTGTGCCCAGCACCATGGCGGGCAGGGCGGGGATCATCATCACGAGGCCGCCCGCAAGCCTTCCTGCGCCCTTGGTGAGGCTGCGCAGAACCGCCTTGGCCTTTCCGCGCTGCTTCTCGTGCAGGACGGAAATGCTGATCGCCACGCGAAAGGCGCGCTGCAACTGCCAGTCGAGGGTCATGCGGTTCGCGGGCACGTTCTCCTTCACCACCGCCTCGCCCAGCCAGCGGATCGCCGCGCCGGATTGATGCACGCGGGTGAAGAAATCCGTATCCGAGCCGCCGGTGAAGCGCAGCGTCTCATCGAAGCGCAGGTTCAGGCCGTCGCTTGCGAAAATGTGCGTCTTCACCAGCGTGTTATGGCCCTCGGCCTTGGTCAGCCGCGTACCGGTCGCGCGCTTGTTCGGTTCGGGCAGGGCCATCCAGTCGGGCGTCCCTGGAGGATAGACCGAGATCACCCGGCCGTAATGCACATCCGCCTCGTTGCGCAGGGCGGCGGCGATCATCGTCTCGAGCCAGCCGGGCGTCGCCTCCTCGTCGTCGTCGATGTAGAGCAGCCAGTCATAGCCGCGCTCGGCGGCCGTGATGCCGCAGCGATTGCGCGCGAAGGGCAGGCCAAGTTCGGGTTCGAGCACGACGAAGATGTTCCAGCCCGTTTCACGCGCCACGCGTTCCACGAGGGGCGCGCAGGTGATCCGATCGTTGTTCTCGATCACCGCGATCGCGCATTCCACGCCCGCCGGCACCGCGCGAGCCGCGACCGAACGCAGGCAGGTTTCCAGCAGCTTCGGCCGGTTGCGCGTGCAGATGGTGACGAGAAGCCGCATGCCCCCCCCCTTTCACCGCGAGACCTACGGCTTTCGGGCGTGGCTTTCAACGGGCCTATTCGTGGCGCAGCACGAAACGATCGACAAAATCCGCGAACCCCTTGGCCTTGAAGCCGGCCATCAGCGCTTCCGCATCGTAATCGTCGCGCACCCAGTCAAGAAAGGGCTTGGCCTCATCGGGATACGCCGCGAGATAGGTCTCGAAAACCGCATCGAGAATGCCCGCGCGCGAGGACCGGATATGCAGGTGGCGGAGCGAAAGTTCAGCTTTCGCCTCACGCACGGAAGCGCCTTGCGTCACGATCCGGTCGAAAGCCGCGAGGAACCCGGCGCGATCCGCGCCGGATTTGCAATGGATGAGCAGGGGACGGGGCAGCCGCCGCAATCGTTCGGCAATCGCCAGAAGATGCTCGCCGGGTGGCGCCGTCCGTGAAAAGACCGGGACATCGATCAGCGTTTCGTAAGCGATGCCCAGCGCCTCGGCCTTTTCGCGGGCCAGGGCATAGCCGCCATGGTTCGGCGCATCGTGGCGGGCGTTCAGAATCGAGCGGATACCCTTGCGCTTGGCCCAGGCGATATCCCAGGGCATTGGCTGGTTGGAGCGCCAGCCCGTGGGGCCATATTGCCTGCGGTTCTTCCAGAGAAGGCGAACCACGCCGAAATCCCGCACCAGCAGATCGAACCAGGCCGCGGAACGGGTGCGCCAATCCGCGAGCGGCCCTTCGAAGCGGCGCAGCTGCGGGGGCAGGGCGTATTTGCCGGTTTCGGGCAACTTGGCTTCGGGCATGGTGGCGGCGCTCTTCACCTTCATGTTCCTGACGAGAGAGGCGCTGTCGCCCTCCCCGGGCTCCCTGTCGTTCCTGTCGCGCGCAATCATCACGCCTCCCTCCTCAGGGCGCGAAGAACGATTCCGTGCCTTGCCCGCCTTGTCGCATGAAGATGGAATGAGACCAAATGCGGGAGCGGGCGGCAATCGCCGGCCGATCATGCCGGATGGTGTCGTACCGCGACGCGAGTCCCGATCGGATTGTTGCATGGCAAGGGCGCAATTTGCGGGTTTCCACAATCTCGCCTTCGTGATCTTTTCTCGGGAACGGAATCCGAGAAGAAGACCTGAGCGATTTCAGCCGGAAGCGCTCCTTTGGAGCAGCGGCACATAGGGTTGGGGGGAACATGCCTGTCGAGATGTCGAAGGACCTGCGGGAAGGTGCATTGGGCTATCATCGGTCGCCGAAACCGGGGAAGCTCGAAATCATCGCCACGAAGCCGCTCGACAACCAGCGCGACCTCGCGCTGGCCTATTCTCCCGGCGTGGCCGCGGCCTGCGAGGCGATTGTCGAGAACCCGGCCGAGGCCGACAATCTCACGGCACGCCAGAATCTTGTCGCCGTGATCTCCAACGGCACGGCCGTGCTTGGCCTCGGCGATATCGGCCCGCTGGCCTCCAAGCCGGTGATGGAAGGCAAGGCGGTTCTCTTCAAGAAATTCGCCGGCATCGACGTCTTCGACATCGAGGTGAACGAGAAGCGTGTCTCCAGGCTCGTGGACGTGATCTGCGCGCTGGAGCCGACTTTCGGCGGCATCAATCTCGAGGACATCAAGGCGCCGGAATGCTTCGAGGTGGAGGCGCAATGCCGCGAGCGGATGCAGATCCCGGTCTTCCACGATGACCAGCATGGCACGGCGATCATTGTCGCCTCGGCAGTGCTGAACGCGATGGAACTCGCGGGCAAGAAACTCGACCAGGTGAAGCTTGTCACATCCGGCGCGGGTGCGGCGGCGCTGGCCTGCCTCAACCTTCTCGTCTCGCTCGGCGTGAAGCGCGAGAACATCTGGGTCACGGATATCGAGGGCGTGGTCTACAAGGGGCGCGTTGAACTGATGGACGCCTACAAGGCGATCTACGCGCAGGAGACTTCAGCGCGGAAACTTGCGCAGATCATCGAGGGGGCGGATATCTTCCTCGGCCTCTCGGCTGCCGGCGTGCTCAAGCCGGATCTTCTCAAGAAGATGGCCCAGAAGCCGCTGATCATGGCACTTGCCAACCCCAACCCCGAGATCATGCCGGAAGTGGCCTATGAGGCCCGGCCAGACGCGATGATCTGCACGGGGCGGTCGGATTATCCGAACCAGGTCAACAACGTGCTGTGCTTCCCCTATATTTTCCGCGGAGCGCTGGATTGCGCGGCGACGACCATCAACGAGGCGATGAAGCTTGCCGCGGTGCGCGCCATCGCCGAACTCGCGCGCGAAGCGCCGTCGGATGTCGTGGCGCGCGCCTATGGCGGCGAAGCGCGGCAATTCGGGGCGGATTCGCTGATCCCCAGCCCCTTCGATCCGCGCCTCATCCTGCGCATCGCGCCGGCCGTCGCGAAGGCGGCGATGGCGAGCGGCGTGGCCCGCGCGCCGATCGGCGATTTCGAGGCCTATCAGGAACGCCTCTCGCGCTTCGTTTTCCGCTCGGGTTTCATCATGAAGCCGATTTTCCAGGCGGCGAAGGAAAACCCCAGGCGCGTGATTTTTGCCGAGGGCGAGGATGAGCGGGCGCTGCGCGCGGCGCAGACCGCGATGGAGGAGAATTTCGCAATTCCCATCCTTGTGGGTCGCCCGTCCGTCATCGAGGCGCGGATCAAGCGTTTCGGCCTGGCGATCCGGCCCGGCACGGATTTCGAGATCATCAACCCGGAAGATGACCCTCGTTACCGCGATTATGTCGCGACCTATCTGGAGATCGCGGGCCGCAAGGGCATCACACCCGAGGCGGCGCGGACGCAATTGCGCACCAATTCCTCGATCATCGCGGCGGTGGCCGTGCGGCGGGGCGATGCCGATGCCATGATCTGCGGCCTCGAAGGGCGCTACCGCTCGCGCCTGCAGATCATCCGCGACGTCATCGGCATGGAGCCGGGCGTCACCGAACTCGCGGCGATGTCGCTGATGATCACCTCGAAGGGCGCGTTCTTCCTGGCGGATACCCATGTGAACGAGGACCCCACGGCCGAGCAACTCGCCGAGATCGGGATACGCGCCGCGGCCGAAGTGCGCCGCTTCGGGATCGAACCGAAGATCGCGCTGATCTCGCATTCGGATTTCGGCAGCCATGATAGCGAAAGCGCCCGAAAGATGCGCCGGGCGGCCGAACTCATCGCGGCCCGCGCGCCACAGATCGAGGTCGATGGCGAGATGCAGGCGGATTCAGCGCTCTCCGACAAGGTGCGCGAGCGCGTGCTGCCGCATTCGAACCTCAAGGGCGTGGCCAATATCCTGCTGATGCCCGATCTTGATGCCGCGAACATCGCGAACGAACTCACGAAGGTGATCGGTGATGCGCTGCCCGTGGGGCCGATCCTGCTCGGCACGGCTTACCCCGCGCATATCGCGACCTCCACCACCACCGCGCGCGGCTTGGTGAACCTCACGGCCATCGCGGTGGTGGAAGCGCAGTCCCGCCTGGGCTGAGGCGGCCCCCGCCTGGCCGGAACAGGAAAGCCGGTCGCGCGCGGTTCGGCTCCTGCATTTTCAGCACGCAAACGGGGCAGGGGAGCCGCCCGCAGGCGGCTCCACTTCGGCGGCATCACTTCGGCGGGATCACTGTCCGGTCGCTTCGAGCGTGAAATCCTTCAGCACTGTCGCC
>JADCCH010000200.1 GCA_020252865.1 Methylobacterium sp. | reverse complement strand
GGCCTCGCGATCCTCTTCCTGCCCCTTCTCGGTTTCGCCGCGAGGATTCTGCTGCGCCAGTTGCCTGACCTGCCAGACGAGGGACAGGCGGCGGCGCGGCCCGTGCATCTCGATGAATCCCTGCTTGAGAGCCCGCATCTTGCGTTGGGTGCCGCGTCCCGCGAGGTCATCCGGCTCGCGGAGCGCGTGGAGACGATGCTGCGCGAGACGATCCTCACCTTCCAGGACACCGACGACACACGCCGCAACGCGATCCACAATCTCGATGATGAGGTGGATTCGCTTCAGGAGGCAATCAAGCTCTACCTCACCCGCCTCACCCGCGTGGTGAGCGACGAGGCCGACCAGAAACAGGCGGTGAACCTGATCCTGTTTACCACCAACCTCGAGCATGTCGGCGATATCATCTGCAAGAACCTGCTCGAACTGGCGGCGAAGAAGCAGCGCTACGGCCTCTCATTCTCCGATGCCGGCTGGGCGGAGCTGACCGAGTTCCACGCGCGCATCGTGAAACAGATGAAGCTCGCGATGACGCTCTTCATGACGCGCGACATCACGATGGCGCGCGATCTCGTGGCCGAGAAGGACAATATCCGCGCGCTGGAGAAGATGGCGACCGAGCGGCACCTTGCACGCCTGCGCGACGGCACGCCCGCCTCGATCGAGACCTCCTCGCTGCATCTCGATATCCTGCGGGACCTCAAGCGCATCAACGCGCATATCACCTCGGTGGCTCACCCCATCCTCGAGGCGAGAGGCGAAATCCGCCAGTCGCGCTTGCGGCAGGCGAAAGCCTGATAAGAGAAGGGAGATTGCCTTCCAACGCGACCAGCAGGCCGCCTTCCTGAACGTTCCGTCCCTTCGAGCCCGCCTTGTCCCTCACGGTCTTCCTCATCGTTCTCGCCGCCGCTGCCATGCATGCCGGCTGGAACGCCATGCTGAAACTGAAACTCGAGCCCTTCGTGGCGATGGTGCTGATCCACACCTGCGGCACCATTCTCGCGCTGCCCGTGGTGTTCTGGTTCGGCTTTCCGAAGGCCGAGGCCTGGCCCTGGCTCGCGGCCTCCACCATCATCCATCTCGGCTATTACGTGGCGCTTTCAGCCGCCTATGCCCGGGCGGATATGGGGCAGGTCTACCCCATCGCGCGCGGTTCAGCGCCGCTGATGACCGGTCTCGTCGGCGTCTGGGTCTTCAATGAGCCGGTGACGGTCACGGGTGGAATCGGCATCGGGCTCCTGGCCTTCGGCATTTTCGTGATGTCGCTCCGCAGCGCCCGCGATGCGACCCACATGGACCGCAAGGCGCTGCTCTTTGCCGGGCTCACGGCAGTCACCATCACGCTCTACACCATCAGCGACGGCATCGGCGCACGCATCTCGGGCGATCCCCACGGCTACACCGCCGCGCTCTTCCTGCTCGACGGGCTGTGCCTTGGCGCTTTCGCTTTGTGGTGGAAGGGCCTTTCGGGGCTGAGGCCCATGCTCGCCTACCTGCCGCAGGGTTTCGCGGGCGGGGCGATGTCCTGTGGCTCCTATGGCATCGCGATCTGGGCCATGACGGTGGCGCCCATCCCGCTCGTTGCGGCGGTGCGAGAGACGAGCGTGCTCTGGGGTGCAGCCATCGCCGTACTGTTCCTCGGGGAGCCCCTGCGCTGGAACCGCATTCTCGCGGCTTGCCTGATCGTCGGCGGTCTGGTGATGATCCGCATGCAATGACTTTTGAAATCCGGCCCTATCGCTTCAATGTCGGCGTTGCGCTGTTCAACGCGCGGGGACAGGTATTTCTCGGCAAGTCCATCCCGGACGGGCCGGAATATGTGCTGCCCGGTTGCGAATGGCAGATGCCTCAGGGTGGCATTGACCCCACCGAGGACATCATCGCCGCAGCACGCCGCGAACTCGCCGAGGAAACCGGCGTGACCGAGGCCGAGTTCCTCGCCGTGACGGATGAGTGGTGGGCCTATGATTTCCCCCAGCCCTATAAGCCCACAGGCCACCGGCTGGAAGCCTATCGCGGCCAGCAGCAGCGCTGGGCGGCCTTCCGGCTCACGGGCACCGAGGAGGGTATCGATCTCACCGCGACCGGCGCGGATTTTTCGCCGGAATTCTCCGAATGGCGCTGGGCCTGGCTGGAAGAGGCAGTGGCCGGCGTGATGCCGTATAAACGGCAGAATTACGCGAAGATGGCCGCGGCTTTCGCGCGATTTGCCAGAAATTGATCAGCCGAGGAAACGCTCGATTTCCGCCGTCGAGCACCCCAGGCGCTGCATGAGACCACGCGCATAGCGCTGCGCGATGGGCCTCAGCGGCTTGTCGAGCGGGCGAACGAGAAAATACCCGAAATCGGGGACCATCGATGCCTGCCCCACGAAGCGGGCTTTTTCCGGCGCGGGCTCCGGGTCAATCCCACGCCGATGCAGACCAATTCCCAGCCCATGAAGCACCGCATGATTGGAAACCGTCACATCGCCCAGGATGTGGTCGATATCCCGGAGAGCATAATTCACACCCCGCCGGGTGAACCAGGCGCGCCAAGCGGTTTCAACCGCGAGATGCACGAGCGGAAAGTCCAGAAAGCGTGCAGGTTCCGGGTCCGGGCCAAGCATGGCGGCGAAACGCTGGCCGGCCAAGGGCTGAACCCAACTTTCGAGGATCAGGGCGGATTTCGCGCCATTCCAGGAGCCCCCGCCGGAGCGAACGGCCAGTTCGGTGCCATCCGAGAAATCCGTGAGTCGCCGCTCCAGATTGTAACGGATGGCGAGGCTGTCGATGCTTGCGCACAACTCTGTGTGGTGGGGCAGCAACAGGGCCATGCAAACGCCGGGGACGGCCGAGATTTGCACAGGCCTGAGCGAGCCGTAACGGCTTGACGTGCCGATCGAACCACGGATGAGTTCGAGCGCGTTCCCAAAGTGCTGGAGATGCCGCGCACCAGCAGTCGTGAGCACCACTCCGCTGGGCGTGCGCTGGAACAACCGCTCACCAAGCCATTGTTCTAAAAAGTGAACTTTTCGGCTGAGCGAGGAGTGGGCAACATTCAGCTTGGCGGCGGCACCGTTGAACGAGCCGGCCTCCGCAACATCGACAAACGCCTTGATCTCATCCAGCGGGACGGAGTTCTTCATGATGGCTGTGCTCCCTGCGCACAGGTCCTGTATCACTTTTGCACTTCCGCCTCACTCATCAAATAGTATTTTTCGGATGTTTCGCGAATCCGGAAAGAGCGTGAAGTTAAGAATCCGAAAATGAAAAACGAAGCTCCAAAAAATGGACTGGCTCAAATTCTGGCAACCTCGGGCCTGATTCAGGCCCAGTCGCTCGAAATCCTTTTTATCAATTTGGAGTATCCGCCGAAAGACCGGGAAGATTTACTCAAACTCGGTGCGATATTCGAGGATATTGGAAATATTTATCTGAATGTTTCCGAACAAATCAGCTTGGCCTATGCGAAAGTCGACAATCTGGCACCGGACTTGGCTGAAATTTCCTCGCTCGCCTAGCGCAACCAGAGGTCGTTTATTCGGCAAACCTTCAAGTTGAATGCTCAGCGCCCAGCGCGGCATCGATGATGTCCAGTGCTTCGAGCATCTGGCTTTCCGTGACTGTGAGCGGCGGCGTGAGCGTCAAGACATTACCCATGGTCGTCTTGAAAGAGAGACCCGCATCCAGTGCGCGGTAGAGCACGGCTTCCGCGAGGTCGCCCGCCGGTTCCCGGCTCTCGCGATTCGTCACGAGTTCGAGGCCGAGGAGAAGCCCGCGGCCGCGCACATCGCCGATGCAGGCGTGCTTCGCCTTCATCGCAGCCATACGCTCCAGAGCCACGTGACCGACTCGTGCGGCATTCTCGACGAGCCCCTCCTCCTCGATGACCGCGATGGTCTCGAGCGCGGCGGCGGCGGTCACGGGGTTCTTCTCATGCGTGTAATGCCCGAAGGCCCAGTCCTGCGCGACATCAAGGTTCTCGCGCGCGATCACCGCAGCAATGGGCAGGATGCCACCGCCCAGCGCCTTGCCCACCACGAGGATATCCGGCTCCACGCCATCATGTTCGGAGGCGAACATTCGGCCGGTCTTGCCAAGACCGGTGGGGATTTCATCGAAGATCAGCAGCGCGCCGCGTTTGTGGCAGGCCTCGCGCACGATTGCCCAGAAGCCGGGCGGGGGAATATAGGGCACGGCGCGGGCGGGCTCAGCCACCACGCAGGCCACATCGCCCTCGCGCGCGAGCACGTAATCCACCATCCGCGCGCAGGCCGTGTTGCAGAGTTCGAGCGGCGGATTGCCATTTGCGTCGGTCTTGTAGCCATAGGCGCAAGCGTAGCAGGCGAAGGGTGCGACATGCTCTGCCCCCGCGACCATCGGCGCGGCGGGGCCGGAGCGGAACAGCATTTCGCCGGAGAGCGCGGAGGCGCCTGTTCCGGCACCATGGAAGGCATCCCAGAAGGACAATGTCTTGAACCGCCCGGTCGCGGCGCGCGCGAGCCGAACGGCCACCTCCACCGCATCCGACCCACCGGTGGTGAAGAGACATTTCGAGAGCCGGCCCGGCGCGATCTTCCCGAGCTTTTCCGCCAGCTGGATGGAGCGCTCGCAGGTGTAGCGGCGCGGTGCGAAGGGCAGTTCATCCATCGCCCGCGTGATCGCCGCCTTCACGCGCGGATGGCCATAGCCGATATGGTGGACGTTGTTGCCATGGAAATCCATGTAACGCCGCCCCTGCCCATCCCAGATATGGATGCCCTCGGCGCGTCCGATGACGTTGAGGCAAGGCGTTGAGACCGATTGGCGCAGGAAATGGCGCGTATCCTTCGCGAGCATCGCCCGCGTTTCGGCATCCAGCCGCGCGGCCTGCCAGCGCGCCCGACGCGAGGTGAGGTTGGTATCGCTCTCGGATTGCCCGACGCTCATCGCTTCCGCCAGGCCTGGAAGCGCGCGAAGACCAGCCGATCAAGCGCGAGATGCAGCAGCTTC
>JADCCH010000020.1 GCA_020252865.1 Methylobacterium sp. | reverse complement strand
GCGGATCTTTCTTCGCCATCGCATGCCACGGGTTTGACGCTTCAGCCTGCAAGGCCTAATTCCTCGGCAGGGAAGCAGCGTGTTGCGCACCCGGAAAGCAGGGATAAGCGGGATGACCGAACCGGTTCATGTCATCGGGGGCGGGCTCGCCGGGAGCGAGGCGGCGTGGCAGATCGCGCAAAGCGGTGTGCCGGTGATCCTGCATGAAATGCGCCCGGAGCGGATGACCGAGGCCCATAAGGGCCAGGGGCTTGCGGAACTCGTCTGCTCGAATTCCTTCCGCTCGGATGACAGCGATTCGAATGCCGTTGGCCTCATCCATCACGAGATGCGCGAACTCGGCTCGCTCATCATGGCCTGCGGCGACCGGCACCAGGTGCCGGCGGGCTCGGCGCTCGCGGTGGATCGTGACGGATTCTCGGATGCCGTGACCGCCGCACTGGAAGCGCATCCGCTGGTGACCATCGCGCGAGGCGAGATGGCCGGCCTTCCGCCGGAAGAATGGGACAACGTGATCATCGCGACCGGTCCCCTCACTTCGCCGGCACTTGCCGAGGGCATTCGCGGGCTGACGGGCGAAACCTCGCTCGCTTTCTTCGATGCCATCGCGCCAATCGTGCATCGCGAGAGCGTGGATATGGGCAAGGCCTGGTTCCAGTCCCGCTATGACAAGGCAGGCCCCGGCGGTACGGGCGCAGATTATCTCAACTGTCCGATGGACAAGGAGCAGTACCATGCTTTCGTGGAAGCCCTGCTCGCGGCGGAGAAGACCGAGTTCAAGGAATGGGAGAAGGATACGCCCTATTTCGATGGCTGCCTGCCCATCGAGGTGATGGCCGAGCGCGGCGTCGAAACCCTGCGTCACGGGCCGATGAAGCCGGTGGGACTCACCAACCCGCATAACCCGACCGTGAAACCCTATGCCATTGTGCAGCTTCGGCAGGATAACAGGCTCGGCACGCTCTTCAACATGGTCGGCTTCCAGACCAAGCTGAAACATGGCGAGCAGGGCCGCATCTTCCGGATGATCCCCGGCCTTGAGAATGCGGAATTTGCCCGACTCGGCGGCATTCACCGCAACACCTATCTCAACTCGCCGCGCCTGCTCGATGGCCGCCTGCGCCTGAAGATGCGCATGAGCCTGCGCTTCGCAGGCCAGATCACCGGCTGCGAGGGCTATGTGGAAAGCGCGGCGGTGGGCCTGATGGCCGGGCTTTTCGCAAGCCGGGAACGGTTGGGGCGCGAACTCGCCTTGCCGCCTTCCACAACGGCACTCGGCGCGCTGCTCAATCACATCACCGGCGGGCATATCGAGACCATCGATGCCGGTCCGCGTTCCTACCAGCCGATGAACATCAATTTCGGCCTTTTTCCGCCGATCACCGAGGCGCCGCGCGACGAGATTGGCAAGCGCCTCCGCGGCTCGGAGAAAGCGCAGGCGCGGAAGCGGATGATCACCGCGCGGGCGAAGCAGGATCTCGCGGGCTGGATCGCGGCGCAGAACCTTCGCCCCGCCGCCCTGCCCGCCGCGGCCGAGTGATCAACCCGCGCGGCGCGAGAGCCATGCGCCGCGCGCGATGTGCCAGAGGCGGCCGAGCGGGCTTAACCCGATGTAACTCTCGAAGGGGTTGTAATCCGGCCGCTCCATCTGCCGCAGCAATGGCTCGCAGAGCGTGACAGGATAGAAGGCCGGCGCGATTGCCGGGTTGATCTCGCGGATGCCCGCGCGCAGGGTCGATAGATGGCCGCGGGCGCGTTCGCGCATGGCGGCAAGTGCTGCGCGCAGGCGCTCGCTGTCCTTGCCCTCGAAGATTTCCTCGTGTGTCACGCCACAGGCGATCAGCACCTCATGCGGCACATAGCATTGCTGGCGCCGGGCATGGATGGGGAAGGCGCGCAGCAGACCCGTTATCGCGTAAGTCACGCCCGCCTGCCCGCACAACGCCGCCGAGCCCGGCTCCTCGCCGCCCGCGAGAATGATCGAGGCGAGGCGGATCAGCGCCGAGGAGGTTTCCCCGCAATAGCCCTCGAGGTCGAGCCAGGTTGGCATGGGGTCGTCATAGAGGTCGAAACTGCGGGCCTCGATCAGGTTGAGGAAAGGCTCCGGCGGCAGGCGGAAACGTTTCATGGTGTCAAGCAGGGCCGCCGCGACCGGGTGCGATCGCGCGGCCTCGCCGGCTGTGCAGGAGAGCGCCTCCCGCCACCATTGATGACGGATCTCGCCGGGAATCGCCTCACTCACGATGTCGCGCACGCGGGCGATCTCGCAGTTGAAGGCATGGAGCGCGAAAAGCGGCGGGCGCGAGTGAGCCGGGGCGAAAAGGATCGCAGCGTAACGATCGGGATCTTCGGCGCGCACCACCGCACGGCAGGCCTCGAAGGCCGAAGCGAGTGGCGCCGTCTCGATCTCCGCGATCGGCTGGTGATGGCGACTGGCGATCGTCATTTCGCGAAAAATCCCCTCGGTCCCATATGGTGCCGGCACGGGAAAGGAAAAGAGCGGAAGATTGCCCTGACGCGAAATCCGCCCGGAGGCTCAGGCCATGCGAACCAGCAGCGCTGCCACGCGCCGGTTTTCGGCGAGCAGCACGTTGTAGGTGCGGGCGGCCGCGGGCGTATCCATGAATTCGGGCCGGAAACCGGCTTCGCGGAGGCGATCCGCCAGCGGACCGATGGGCAGCACGGCCTTCCGGCCCGTGCCGATGATCAGCAGTTCGATCGCCTCCTGTTCTGCACGGAGGGGGGCGAGATCGGCATCGCCGACCAGAGCCAGATCATCCACCGGCCAGGCCCGGATGCCCGAGGGCAAGGCGAGGATCGAGCCGGGATGCGCCATGCCGGCGAAGCGGAACCCATCCGCGCCATAGCCCTCGATGGGATGGCGGCCCGGCGCAAAACCGGGGCCGCGAGCGGCCGCGCTCATCGTGCCGGCGCGGGCAAGGTCTTGTCGGTCGGCTTCTCGGTGCCGACGCCCTCGCCCACGCGCACGCCGAGATAGATCAGGATGGGTGCCGCCACGAAGATCGAGGAATAGGTGCCGATCAGCACGCCGAAGAGCAGCGCGATGCAGAAGCCCCAGATCGCGTCACCCCCGAAGATCGACAGCGCGATCAGCGCGAGGATGGTCGTCACCGAGGTGATGACCGTGCGCGGCAGGGTCGAGTTCATCGACAGATCGAGCAGCTCGAAGAGCTTGATCTTCTTGTATTTGCGAAGCAATTCGCGCACGCGGTCATAAACGACGACCGTGTCGTTCAGCGAGTAGCCGATGATGGTGAGGATCGCCGCGATCGAGGTCTGGTCGAACTGGATCTGCGTCACGGCGAAGAAGCCGATGGTCAGCACGAGGTCGTGCATGGTCGCGATCACGGCCCCCACCGCAAATTGCCACTCATAGCGGAACCACAGATAGATCAGGATCGTGAGGATCGCGAGCAGCACGCCGATCGTGCCGTTCTGCACGAGCTCCTGGCTCACGCGCGGGCCGACGACTTCCACTTTCCGGAAGTCATAATCCTTCTCGAAG
>JADCCH010000002.1 GCA_020252865.1 Methylobacterium sp. | reverse complement strand
GGCGGGGTGATCTCTATCTCTGCGCGGTCGCGAGCGCCGCGCCGATCCCCACGAACATGCCGCCGGTGATGCGGTTGAAGGTGCGGGCATGGCGGCTGAGCCAGGGCGCGATCTTCTGCGCGGCGAAGGCGAGCATCAGCTCGTAGGCGATTTCCACGATCACGAAGGTGCCGCCGAATATCGCGAGATGCGTGAGGAAACCCACGCCGGGCACCATGAATTGCGGCAGGAAAGCCGCAAAGAAAATCAGCGCCTTGGGGTTGGAGGTTGCCACGAGGAATCCCTCGCGGAAGAGCGCCAGCGGGCTTTCCTTGGAAACGCCTTCGCCATCGCCGGCACGCACCAGCATGGGCGGCGCGCGCCACAAACGGATGCCAAGATAGACGAGATAGGCCGCGCCCACCCACTTCGCGATGGTGAAGGCCTTCTCGCTCGCCGCCAGCAGCGCGCCGAGCCCCGCGAGCGAAGCCGCGATCAGCACGAGAAAGCCGAGGCCACCGCCGATCACCGTGGCGATTGTCTTGCGAAAGCCGTGCTGCACGCCATGCGTGAGGGAGAGCAGCCCGTTCGGCCCCGGCGTAAGCGAAAGCCCAATGGCCGCAACGAGATAGATCAACCAGATATCGAGGCTCATTTCATGTCCGTGCTCATGGGTTCGTCCCGCTCGGCAGAGTCGGGCGAGCCTAGCCGATGCGCTCGAGTTCGGCCATCACCATCAGCCATTCCTCTTCCGCGGCTCCCAGTTTCTCCGCGAGGCTCGCCCGATCCCTCGCAAGCTGGGCCGCCTTGGCCGGCTGGTCACGGAAGATCGCAGGGTTCGCGAGGGCTTCGTCCGCGCGGGCGAGAAGCGTGGTGAGCTTCTCGACCTGCTGTTCCAGCACTTTCACTTTCTCCCGCAAGGGCTTCTGATTCTGGCGTTTTTCAGCTGAAGCGCGCCGATCTTCCTTCGCGGAAGGCGCGGCCTCGCCTTCGCGTTTTCCCGAATCGCGGCGCGCTTCGAGCACCAGCTTTGCATAGGCGTCGAGATCTTCGTCGAAGGGCTTCACGCGGCCCTCCGCCACCACCCAGAGCCGATCGCAGGCGGCATCGAGCAGCGAGCGATCATGGCTTACGATGATCACCGCGCCCTTGTAGCCGGCGAGCGCCTCGACGAGCGCGTCGCGCATGGGGATGTCGAGATGGTTTGTGGGTTCGTCGAGGATCAGCAGATGCGGCCCCTCGAAGGCCGCAAGACCCAGCAGGAGCCTTGCCTTCTCGCCGCCCGAGAGCTGGCGGATCGGCGTATCCGCCTTTTCAGCGCCGAAACCGAGCCGCGCGGCGGCGGAACGGATCACCGCCTCGCCCGCCTGCGGCATCTTCCGCCGCACCAGCAGCACGGGCGTCGCGTCGGAATCGAGCTCATCGAGCTGGTGCTGCGCGAAATAGGCGATGTTCATGCCGCGAGCGCGGATGACCTCGCCGGATTTCGCCTCGAGACGCCCGGCGATCAGCTTCACGAGGGTCGATTTGCCGTTGCCGTTCTGGCCGAGAAGGCCGATGCGATCATCCTCGGCGATGCGGAGCGTGAGGCCCGCGAGCACGGTTCGATCGCCATATCCCACCGAAGCGCCCTCCATGGAGAGGATGGGCGGTTGCAGCGGCTTCTCGGGGTCGGGCAGGTGAATTTCCGCCGCTTCCTCGCGGGCGAAAGTCGCCACGGGCCCCAGCTTTTCGAGCCTTTTGACGCGGCTCTGCGCCTGCTTCGCCTTGGAGGCCTTGGCCTTGAAGCGATCAATGAAGGCCTGGAGATGCGCGCGCTCGACCGCCTGCTTTTCGGCGGCCTTTTCCGCGAGCGCGGCCTTCTCCGCCCGCTGGCGGGCGAAGCTCGAATAGCCGCCGCGATAGAGCGTGAGCTTGCCGCGATCCATGTGCAGCGTGTGATCCGTCACCTCATCGAGGAAATCGCGATCGTGGCTGATCACCACCAGCGTATGCGGGTAGCGCTTCAGATGCTCCGTGAGCCAGAACGCGCCTTCGATATCGAGGTAGTTCGTGGGCTCATCCAGCAGCAGCAGGTCCGGCTCGCGGAACAGCACGGCGGCGAGCGCCACGCGCATGCGCCAGCCGCCGGAGAATTCCGCGCAGGGGCGGTGGATATCCACGGCCGAAAAGCCGAGGCCGGAGAGAATGGACGCAGCGCGTGCCGGAGCCGCTTCAGCGCCGATATCGGCCAGGCGCAGCTGGATATCCGCGATCCGGGAAGGATCGGTGGCGGTTTCCGCTTCCTTCAGCAGCGCGAGGCGCTCGGTATCTGCCGCGAGAACCGTGTCGAGCAATGTTTCCGGCCCGCCCGGTGCCTCCTGCGCGACATGGCTCATGATCGCCTGGCGCGGCATGGCAATCGTGCCGCTTTCCAGCGCGATCTCGCCGAGGATCAGCTTGAAGAGGGTGGATTTCCCGCAGCCATTGCGGCCGATCAGCCCGGTACGCGCCGCCATGGGGAGCTGCGCGGTGGCGTTGTCCAGCAGGAGACGGTTGCCGAGGCGATAGGTGAGGCCGGTGAGCGAAAGCATGGCCGCGCTATAGCCAGAGCCCGTGCCGCCTGTCACGCGCCGATTGCTGCGCTCGGTCGGGCCAACCCTTCGCACTTGAGTTTGGGAGCCTCGCGGGCTATGCGGCGGCGACGCATTCTTCATCCAACAGTGAGAGCATCATGGTCACGCAGCGCACCTTCTCCATCCTCAAGCCGGACGCGACCGAGCGCAACCTCACGGGCGCCATCAACGCCGTGATCGAGGGCGCCGGCCTGCGGATCATCGCCCAGAAGCGCATCCTGATGTCGAAGCGCGAGGCCGAGACCTTCTATGCGGTGCATAAGGAGCGCCCGTTCTTCGGCGAGCTCGTGGATTTCATGATCTCCGGCCCTGTCGTCGTCCAGGTTCTCGAAGGCGAGAACGCCGTGATGCGCTATCGCGAAATCATGGGTGCCACCAACCCGGCCAACGCCGCCGAGGGCACCATCCGCAAGAAATTCGCGCGCTCCGTCGGCGAAAACTCGGTTCACGGCTCGGATTCGCCGGAGAATGCCGCGATCGAGATCGCGCAGTTCTTCTCGGGCAACGAGATCGTCGGCTGACCATGGCGCGCCTCGTCGAGGGGTGGAGGCCGGGCGCGCTCGGCTTCATCATCGGCGAGCACGGGCAATATTACGCCCGCCACTGGGGCTTCAGCGCTTACTTCGAAGCCAAGGTCGCGGCGGGCCTTGCCGAATTTACCGGTCGGATGGAACCTTCCACCGACCGGTTTTTTCTGGCTGTCGATGATGCAGAACAGATCGTGGGGTCGTTGATCCTCGATTTTTCCGATCTCGATTATTCCGATCCTGCCCAGTCCTCGGGCGAGGCGCATTTGCGCTGGTTCATCCTTTCGGATCGAGCGCGCGGGCAGGGCCTTGGCGAAAAGCTGATGGCCAACGCGATGGCGCATTGCGACGCGCTTTCCCGTGCCTGCTGGCTCACCACCTTCGCGGGGCTCGATGCCGCCCGCACCCTCTATGAACGCCATGGCTTCTCTCTCGAGCGTGAGGAGGAAGCCGCGAGCTGGGGAACAACCGTTCGCGAGCAGCTTTTCCGGCGCCCCCTGCGCCTTTGATCGATCGGCCGCAGAATTTCGACCGGTCGCGGCTCCGCGGTTTCTGCCGGAACGAAGCCCTGAAGGAAGACACACATGGCCGCACGCGATCTGGTTCTGGTGCTGATGCTGGTCATCCTCTGGGGCTCCACCTTCACTGCCATGAAGATCGGGGTGGTGGATCTACCGCCATTGCTTATCAACACCTTGCGGTTTGCGCTCAGCGCTTTCCCGGCGATCCTGTTCATTCCCCACCCGAAGGTGCCGCTCTGGACGCTTGTGAGCTTCGGGCTGATCCTGTTCGGCGTGAAGTTCACGGTGCTCTTCGCGGCGCTGAAGCTGGGGCTGCCAGCGGGGCTCGCTTCCATCGTGCTGCAAATGCAGGTCTTCTTCACGATCTTCTTCGCCTTCCTCATCCTGGGCGAGCGCCCGAGCCGCCTGTCGCTGATCGGCGCGGGCATGGCGCTTATCGGCATGCTGATCTTCGCCGAGGAGAAGATCGAAAAAGCCGCCTTGGTGCCTTTCCTGCTGGCCCTTCTTGCGGCCACCCTCTGGGGCTTCGCGAACATCATCGTGAAGAAGGCCAAGGCACCGGACATTCTCTCCTTCGTGGTCTGGGCGAGCGCGGTGGCGACGCCCGTGCTGTTCGCGGCCTCGCTGATTGTCGATGGGCCGCAGCGGGTGTTCTCGATCCTCGCCGCACCCGGCTGGACGACCATTCTTGTCACGCTCTACCTCTCCTTCGGGGCGACGCTTTTCGGTTATTCCGTGTGGAACGGGCTGATCTCGCGGTATCCGGTCGCGAAAGTTGGGCCTTTTGCGCTGCTGATCCCCGTTTCGGGCTTGGCGTGCGGCGCGATCTTTCTCGGTGAAACCTTTTCGGTTCAGGCCATGATCGCCTCGGCGATTGTCTTTCTCGGCCTGATGATCAATGTCTTCGGCGACCGGATCGTTACAAGGATGCGCGGATGAACGCTCCCTTTTCGCCCAAAGCTGCCTTTCGCCCCTCCGTGTGCCCGCATGATTGTCCGAGCGCCTGTTCGCTCGAGGTCGAGGTGCTGTCCGAGACACGCATCGGGCGCGTGCGCGGGCTCAAGGGCCAGAGCTACACCGACGGCGTGATCTGCGCGAAGGTCGCGCGCTATGCCGAGCGCATCCACCATCCGGATCGCCTGACCGAACCGCTGCTGCGCGCCGGACCCCGGGGCTCGGGCCAGTTCCGGCCCATCTCTTGGGATGAGGCGCTGGATCGGGCGGCGGAGGCCTTCCTCACGGCCGAGCGGCAGCACGGGAGCGAAGCCATCTGGCCCTATTACTATGCCGGCACGATGGGCCTCGTGATGCGTGACGGCATCAACCGCCTGCGCCACGCGAAGAAATATTCCGGCTTCCACGACACGATCTGCACCAACATGGCCTGGACCGGCTTCGTGGCCGGCACGGGACGCCTCGCGGGTGTCGATCCGCGCGAGATGGCCGAGAGCGAGATCATCGTGATCTGGGGCACGAATGCCGTGCATACCCAGGTCAATGTCATGCACCACGCCGTGAAGGCCCGCAAGGCCAGGGGCACGCCCATCGTCGCGGTGGATGTCTACAGGAACGAGACGATGCGGCAGGCCGACCACGCCTTGCTCGTGCGACCCGGCACGGATGGCGCGCTGGCGACCGGCATCCTGCATGTGCTGCTGCGCGAGAACCTCGCGGATCGCGATTACATGGCGCGGTTCACGGATTTCTCAGCCGAATTCGAGGCGCATCTCGCGCTCCGCACGCCGGAATGGGCAGAGGCAATCTCCGGGGTGCCGGCCGCGGAGATCGAGGCCATCGCACGCCTTCTCGGCCGGAAGCGCCGCGCCTTTTTCCGGTTGGGCTATGGCTTCGCGCGCCAGCGCAATGGCGCGGTGAACATGCATGCGGCCCTGTGCGTCCCCACCATGCTCGGCGCGTGGCAGCACCGGGGCGGCGGCGCGTTCCACTCGAATTCCGGGACCTTCGGCCTGCGGAAAACGATGATCGAGGGCCTCGACATGATCGACCGCTCGATCCGCAAGCTCGATCAATCGCGCATCGGCGATATCCTGCTCGGTGAACCGCAGGCCCTGCGCCAGAAGGGGCCGGTGACGGCGCTCCTCATCCAGAACACCAATCCGGTCTCCGTCGCGCCCGAGCAGGAGAAGGTGAAGCGGGGCTTCGCCCGCGAGGATCTCTTCACGGTCGTCCACGAGCAATTCATGACCGAAACGGCCGCCATGGCCGATCTCGTCTTGCCCGCGACCATGTTCATGGAGCATGACGATCTCTATCAGGGCGGCGGGCACACCCATCTCATGCTCGGCCCGAAGCTGATCGAGCCGCCGGGTCAGTGCCGCTCGAACCACGAGGTGATCGTGGGGCTGGCCAGGCGCCTGGGTGCCGAGCATCCGGGTTTCGACATGAGCCCGCGCGAGCATATCGACTTCGCCTTGACTCAAGCTGGCAAGGGCTCGCTCGAAGAGATTGAAAAGGAAGGTTTCATCGATACCGATCCGCCTTTCGAGCGCGCGCATTATCTCGCTGGCTTCGGCCATCGCGACGGGAAGTTCCACTTCTCGCCGAACTGGCAGAAGGTGCCGCTCGCCAATGACGGCCTGATGGGCCCTTGGGAGACGATGCCGCGCTTCCCCGACCATTGGGCGGTGATCGAGGCGGCGGATGAAGCCCATCCGTTCCGGCTTGTCACCGCGCCCGCGCGCTCGTTTCTCAACTCCAGCTTCAACGAGACGCCCGGCAGCATCAAGCGCGAAGGCGAGCCGCATCTGATGATCCACCCGGAGGATGCCCGGAGCCTCGGCGTGGGCGAGGGCGACCTGCTGCGCGTCCATAATCCGCGCGGAGCGGTCATCCTGAAGGCGACCCTTTTCGATGGCCTCAGGCGTGGCGTGGTGATCGCGGAATCGATCTTCCCCAACGCGGCCCACAAGGGCGGCAAGGGCATCAACACGCTCACGGGGTCCGATCCGGCCGCGCCCCATGGGGGTGCCGCCTTCCACGACAATCGCGTGGCGATCGCCAAGGCCTAGAGCGAAATTTGATCTGAATGGATCCGATCGACCGCTTTATGTTTTTTTGTTGATCGCATTTTATTCGATCAACCGGAATCCACTTGATCGGAAAATGCTCCAGATCTGCGGAATGTCATTGCTGACAAATCCTGTCAGGAGCATGCAATAGGGCTTCGACGACAAGGAGGGAGCGTGCAATGGCGCGGGCCGATCGGCTGATGCAGTTGATGCAGGCGTTGAGGCGCCATCGCCGGCCTGTGACCGCGGCTGTGCTCGCGGAGGAGACCGCCGTTTCCGAACGCACGATCTATCGCGACATCATCAGCCTGCAGGTTTCGGGGGTGCCCGTGCGCGGCGAGGCGGGCATCGGCTATGTGCTCGGAAGCGGGTTCGACCTGCCGCCGCTGATGTTCACGCCGGAGGAATGCGAGGCGCTGATGCTGGGCCTGCGCTTCGTGCGCGAGCGCTCCGATGCGAGCTTGCAACGCGTGATCGACGATACCCGTGCGAAGATCGAGGCCATCCTGCCGCCTGCATTGGAGGAGAGCTTCAACTCGGCGCCGCTTTTTGCCCCGGTTTATCGCCAGCGCGAGGTTGCGCGCATCGATGAGGCGATCTTGCGGCGCGCGCTCCGGGAATGGCGCAAAATCCGCATCCGCTATCGCGACGTGAAGGACGAGGTGACCAACCGGATCATCTGGCCGGTCGCGCTCGGCTATTTCGAGACGACGCGAGGCCTCTCGGCATGGTGCGAGATGCGGCAGGGCTTCCGGCTTTTCCGCACCGACCGGATCGAGGAACTCGGCCTGCTGGACGAGAAAATCCCCAGACGCCGGGCGCTCCTGATGCGGGATTGGGAAAACTCGATGGAACGGGAGCGCGAGGCTTGCGGGACCTCCCGCGAGCCGCTCAGCCGGCAGGCTTGAGCCGCACGCGACGCCCCTCGACCACCAGACGATCGGCCGCGAGAAGGCGCAGGGTTTCCGGATAAATCCGGTGCTCTTCGGCGAGCACGCGCACGGCGAGAGTCGCCTCGGTGTCGTCATCCAGCACCGGCACCGCCGCCTGCAGGATGATCGGCCCCTCATCCATGCCGGGCGTCACGAAATGCGTGGTGCAGCCGTGGAGTTTCACGCCTTCTTCCAGCGCGCGGGCATGGGTATCGAGGCCCTTGAAGCCCGGCAGCAGGGCAGGGTGGATGTTGATCATCCGGCCTGACCAGCTCTCGCAGAATTCCGGCGTGAGCAACCGCATGAAGCCCGCGAGGCAGATGATCTCGACGCCGGCTTTTTCCAGTTCCGCCTGCATCGCGGCATCGAAAGCCGCGCGATCCTTGCCGTAATCGTTGCTCGGAACGACAGCGGTGGGAATGCCCTGGGCCGCGGCGAATGCGAGCCCCGGTGCCTCCGGCCTGTTCGAGAGCACGAGCACGATCTCGGCCGGAAAGGCGGGGTCGGCCTGCGCCGCCTTCACCAGCGCGGCCATGTTGGAACCGCGCCCGGAAATCAGGATCGCGACGCGTTTCTTCGCCACATCACACCTGGAGATGCCCGGTTGGGCGCACGCGCGGCTCTTGCGTGGCCACGATGATCTCGCCGAAGCGGATCCCGTTCTCGCCCTCGGCCGTGAGCGCCGCAGCGACCGCATCGGCCATCGCGGGCGCGACCACGACCACCATGCCGATCCCGCAATTGAAGGTGCGGATCATCTCGCTTTCTGCCACGCCACCCGCCTTGGCGAGCCAGCCGAAAACCGGCGGAACCTTGATCGCCGAAAGGTTGATCGAAGCCCCGAGGCCATCGGGCAGCACGCGCGGAATGTTGTCGATGAAGCCCCCGCCGGTGATATGCGCCAGCGCCTTGATTCCGGCGCCGGCCTCACTCTTCAGGGTAGCGAGCAGCGATTTCACATAGATGCGCGTGGGTTCGAGCAGCGCTTCGCCCAGTTTCGTGCCGGGCGCGAAAGGTGCGTCATCCTGCCACCGGAGGCCGGCATGTTCGACGATACGGCGCACGAGGCTGAAGCCGTTGGAATGCACGCCGGAGGAGGCAAGCCCGAGAATGACATCGCCCGGCTGCACGCCATCAAGGCGCGGCAGCAGGGTGCCGCGCTCGGCCGCGCCGACGGCAAAGCCCGCGAGATCGTAATCGCCCCTGGCGTAAAGCCCGGGCATCTCGGCGGTTTCGCCGCCGATCAGGGCCGCGCCGGCGAGCCGGCAGCCCTCGGCGATGCCGCGCACGATCTCGACGCCAACCCGCGGCTCGAGTTTGCCTGTGGCGTAGTAATCGAGGAACAGAAGCGGCTCGGCACCCTGCACCACCAGATCATTCACGCACATCGCCACGAGATCAATGCCGATCGTGTGGTGGATGCCGGTCTCGATCGCAATCTTGACCTTCGTGCCCACGCCGTCATTCGCGGCAACGAGAATGGGATCGGCGAAGCCCGCCGCCCTGAGATCGAAAAGGCCGCCGAAGCCGCCGATCTCGGCATCCGCGCCCGGCCGGCGCGTCGCGCGCACCAGCGGCCTGATTTCATCGACCATCGCGTTGCCCGCGTCGATATCGACGCCGGCCTGGGCATAGGTGAGGCCGTTCGAACCGGGATTTCTGGCAGTCACAGGGCTCGTTGCTCCACTGGAATGGGGCGCGCGGGGGTGGCAAACCCTCGAAAACACCAGTTTGGGAAAAATGCAACCTTTTCGCGCCGCCGCTTGGGTGACGGCTGGGGATGCTAACTGGCCGAAGAAGAAATTCGGCCTTCCTGCGAAGCTCGCGAAAAGTCAGGACAAGCTTCTGTTCCTTCAGCGCTTCAAGTGATTCATCCGCCGGAACAAAGGCATGATCGCGCTTGTTCTCACCCAGTCGGACGGGCGCTGCAGAACGTGCAGCCGGCCATCCGCCCGAACCTCCGGGCACCTGCGCCTCCCGGACAAGGGCTTGCTTGATCACGCCGTGGTCGGAGGGTAGCTTCTCGCCATGACGATCCCCAACGCGCTGACGCTGCTTCGGCTGTGCCTCATTCCGCTGATCGTGGTGTTGATCCAGGATCGGTCGTTTCATCTTGCCTTCGCGGTGTTCCTGCTCGCCGGGCTGACCGATGCCGTGGACGGCTTCATCGCCCGCCGCTTCAAGATGCAGAGCGAGGTCGGGGCCTATCTCGATGCGCTGGCCGACAAATCCCTCATTGCCGCGAGCTTCATCGCGCTTTTCGCGACCGGGGCCCTGCCTTACTGGCTCGTGGTGCTGGTGATCTTCCGCGACCTGATGATCGTCGGCGCGGTGGCCATCGCCTGGCTGCTCGAAAATCCCATTCCCATCGAGCCGCTGCTGATCTCCAAATGCAACACGGCCGCGCAGATCGGCGCCGTGGCCTTCACGCTGGCGGCGGGAAGTTTCCTCGTCACCACGTCGGGCGCGCATCAGATCGTCCATCTCGTCGTTGCGCTCTTGACCGTCGTCTCCGTGGGCGCCTACTTCGTGAAATGGTTCCGGCATATGGCCGAGTGACGAAGAGAAGGCGGGCACGCCCGACAAGGCTACCATGACGCTTCAGCGCCAGATCGGGTTCTGGCTCGCGTGCCTCGCGGGCTTCATTGTCTTCCTTTATCTTTTTTCGGGCGTGCTGATGCCTTTCGTGGCGGCGATCATCCTCGCCTATCTGCTCGACCCGATCGTGGATCGTCTCGTGAAGCTGGGCCTGTCGCGGCTCGTCGCCACCTTGCTGATCATGCTTCTGGTGACGCTGGCCTTCGTGCTGGTTCTGCTGGCGGCCGTGCCCGTGCTCATCAACCAGCTCTCGTCCTTCATCGACAAGGTGCCGGGCTACGTCTCGCGCCTGCAGGTGCTGATCGCGGAGCAGGGCGGCCCGCTGATCGAGCGCTTCGGCGGCCCCGAGCGGCTGAAGGAAGTGCAGGCAGCGTTGCAGGGCGGCATGGGTGATGCCGCGAAATGGGCGGGCGGGGTTCTCACCTCCATCATTTCCGGCGGTTCCACCGTGGTGGGCCTGCTCTCGCTGCTGGTGCTCACCCCCGTGATCGCCTTCTACGTGCTGCTCGACTGGGACCAGATGGTGAGGAAGGTGGATGGCTGGCTGCCGCGGCCGCAGGCTCCGGTGATCCGTGATCTCGCCCGGCAGATGGACCAGACCGTTGCCGGCTTCCTGCGGGGACAGGCTCTCCTGTGCCTGATCCTCGGCTTGTTCTACGCGGTGGGCCTCAGCCTGGTCGGCCTCCATTTCGGTTTCCTCATCGGGATTGTCGCCGGCATCATCTCCTTCGTGCCGTTTGTCGGCTCCATCACGGGGTTGCTGATCGGGGGAGGGGTGGCCATTGCGCAATTCTGGCCGGAATACTGGTGGATTCTCGCGGTCATCGGCGTGTTCGGCCTTGGCCAGTTCATCGAGGGCAACATCCTCCAGCCGAAACTGCTGGGCGATGCGGTGGGGCTGCATCCGGTCTGGCTGATGTTTTCGCTGCTCGCCTTCGGCTCGCTTTTCGGCTTTGTCGGCGTGCTTCTGGCGGTGCCGGTTGCCGCCGCCATCGGCGTGCTCGTCCGCTTCGCGCTTTCCCAGTACATGACGAGCCGGCTCTTCACCGGCAGCAAGCCGCGCGAACTCGACTCGTGAGCGCCGCCGGCCAGCTTCCGCTGCCCTTCGAGAGCGCGCCCTCCTATGGGCGCGAGGATTTTCTCGTCGGCAAGCCCAATGCCGGCGCCTTCGCCTATATCGAGCGCCATCCGCGCTGGCTGGCCCCGGCCGCCGTGCTGACCGGCCCGGAGGGCAGCGGCAAGAGCCATCTCGCGGCGATCTTCGCGCGAGGTGCCGGGGCTGAGACGTTGCGGGCGGACCACCTCGCCTTCGAGGCCGTGCCGACGCTCGCGCAATCCGGGGCCCTGGTGCTGGAAGATGCCGACCGTTTCCCGCCGGATGAGCGCGCCCTTTTCCATCTGCTCAACCTCGCCCGCGAGACCGGGCTCTTCCTCGTGATCACCGCGCGGGCCGCGCCCGAGAACTGGGGAATCGCGACACCCGATCTCCTGTCGCGCCTCAGGGCCCAGCCGCGTCTTGCCCTGGAAGAACCGGATGAGGCTCTGCTGGGTGCGTTGTTCGTGAAGCTTTTCGCCGATCGGCAGATCGACGTCGAAGCGCCTGTCGTCGCCTATGCGATGGCGCGCATCGAGCGAAGCTACCGCGCCGTTCTTGGCCTCGTGGCGGCGCTCGATCAGCTTTCCCTCGCGCGCAAACGGCCGATCACCCGTGCGCTGGTGGCCGAATGCCTCGGCGATGCGCCGGGCGAAGAGGACGATGACCCCGAGGGATCCTGATCTTCTTGCTTTCGCCGTCGTGCGGGTGACATAATTTTCTGGTCGACGGTTTTGCTTCCTGTCTCTTTTCCCTCCACCGGCTCCATGATTTCCAACGATACCTGCCCGCTCAGCCCCGACGAACTCGCGCAGCATCCGAGCCGCTTCATCAATCGCGAGCTGTCCTGGCTGCAGTTCAATCGGCGCGTGCTGGAAGAGGCGGGCAATGCACGCCACCCGCTGCTGGAGCAGTTGCGCTTCCTCTCGATCTCCGCGAACAATCTCGACGAATTCTTCATGGTCCGCGTTTCCGGCCTCATCGAACAGATGATCGCCGGGGTGCAGACCACCTCGGATGACGGGCTGACTCCCGAGCAGGCGCTGCTGGCCATCAATGGCGAGGTGGAGGCGCTGACCGCCGACCAGCAGGATCGCTGGCGCAAGCTGCGGCAGGCGATCGAGGCTGCGGGAATCACGGTCGTGGCCCCGCTCGACCTCATGGACGAGGATCGCGACGCCCTGCGCGACACGTTTCTCTCGGCGATCTTCCCGACCCTGACACCGCTCGCGATCGACCCTGCGCATCCCTTTCCGTTCATTCCCAATCTCGGCTTTTCCCTTGCGCTGTCGCTGCACAAGCAGAGCGACGGCAAGATGCTGAAGGCGCTGATCCGCCTGCCACAGAAGCTCGAACGCTTCATCCGCCTGCCGGATCGCCTGGTGAAGGCGCGCTTCATCCTGCTCGAACACGCGATCACGCTCTTCGCACCGAAGCTTTTCCCTGGCTATGTGCTCAAGGGAATCGGCGCCTTTCGCGTCATCCGCGACAGCGACATCGAGATCGAGGAAGAGGCGGAGGATCTGGTCCGCACCTTCGAGACCATGCTGAAGCGGCGCAAGCGCGGTGTGGTGATCCGCCTCGAAATCGAGGCGGCGATGCCGGAGGACCTTCGCGCCTTCGTCGCACAGGAATTGCGCGTGAAGGCCCGCGAGGTCTTCATCATCGACGGCATGCTCGCACTGAATGATCTCTCGCAGCTCGTCTCGGTCGAGCGGCCCGATCTCAAATTCGAGCCGCATACGCCGCGCTTCCCCGAGCGCGTGCGCGAGCATGGCGGGGATTGCTTCGCCGCCATCCGCCAGAAGGATCTGATCGTCCACCACCCCTATGAAAGCTTCGACGTGGTGGTGAATTTCCTCGAGCAGGCCGCGCGCGACCCCAACGTGATCGCGATCAAGCAGACGCTCTACCGCACAAGCGCCAACAGCCCGATCGTGCGGGCCTTGTCGGAGGCCGCGGAGGCGGGGAAGAGCGTCACCGCCCTCGTGGAGCTGAAGGCGCGCTTCGATGAGGAAGCGAATATCCGCTGGGCGCGCGACCTCGAGCGCGCGGGCGTGCAGGTGGTCTACGGTTTCATTGAACTGAAGACCCACGCGAAGCTGAGCCTCGTGGTGCGGCGTGAGGCGGCGGGCCTCGTCACCTATTGCCATGTGGGCACCGGCAATTACCACCCGATCACGGCGAAGATCTATACCGATCTGTCCTATTTCACCGCCGATCCGGTGCTGGGACGGGATGTGGCGCGCATCTTCAATTTCATCACCGGCTATGCGGAGCCGGCAGAGCTGGAACAGATGGCGGTCTCGCCGGTCACGCTCAAGCGCAGGTTGCTGGAGCACATCGCGGCGGAAATCGCCCATGTGAAGGCGGGAAAGCCCGGCGCGATCTGGGGAAAATGCAACAGCCTCGTCGATCCGGTGATCATCGACGCGCTTTATGTAGCGAGCCGAGCGGGCGTGCAGGTCGATCTCGTCGTGCGCGGAATCTGCTGCCTCAGGCCGGGGATTCCGGGGTTTTCGGACAATATCCGGGTGAAGTCCATCGTCGGGCGCTTTCTCGAACATGCGCGCATCTACGCTTTCGGCAACGGCCATGGCCTGCCGCACGGGAAGGCGACGGTCTATATCGCCTCGGCCGATCTCATGCCGCGCAATCTCGACCGGCGGGTGGAGGCCCTGTGCCCCATCGTCAACCCCACGGTGCATGAGCAGGTTCTCGGTCAGATCATGCAGGCCAACCTTCTCGACAACGAACAGAGCTGGCGGGTCTTGCCTGATGGCTCGTCCTCGCGCATGAGTGCCGCGCAAGGCGAGG
>JADCCH010000199.1 GCA_020252865.1 Methylobacterium sp. | reverse complement strand
GGCCCCCGTGATGGTGCCCGGCCCCGTTTCTCGAAAGGCCCCGGCGAGCGTTCCGAGGGCGGCGACAAGCCGTTCCGCGCGCGGCCCCCGCGTGGCGACAAACCGGAGGGGGATCGTCCCTTCCGAAAGCCCCGTTTTGAAGGCGGCGACGGCCGCCCTCCGCGCGAGGGTGGTGATCGCCCCTTCCGCCCGCGCGCCCCGCGGGACGAAGCCGGTGGCGAGCGCCCCTTCCGCAAGCCGCGTGACGGCGGTTACGAGGATCGCGGTGAGCGCCCGCGTTTCAACCGCGACCGGCAGGATCGCGATTTCGGGGATCGTCCGCCGCGCCGCGAGCGTCCGGAGGGGGATCGCCCCTTCCGGGAGAAGCCCTTCCGGTCCCGCGAAGGCGGGGACAGCCGCCCGCAGCGCGAGGGTGGCGATCGCCCGTTTCGTCCGCGCCCGCCGCGGGATGAAGCCGGTGGTGAGCGCCCCTTCCGCAAGCCCCGTTTCGAAGGCGGTGATGCGCCGCGTGGAAACCGCGATTTCGGCGACAGGAAGCCCTTCGGCGAGAAAAAATCCTTCGGAGACAAGCCGTTCCGCGCCCGGGAGGATCGTGCCCCGCGCGAGGATTTCCGCGAGCGACCCAAACGCTTCGATCGCGATGACGCCCGCCCGGCCCGCAAACGCGACGAGGCCCCGGCCAGTGAAGAGCGCGCGCCCCGCAAGGCGAATGCTCTGGGTTATCGCTCGGCCCGCAGGAGCGAGGGAACGCCGGGCATCGCCGAGGGTGGCGAGCGGATCGCCCGCGTGATGGCGCGAGCAGGCCTCTGCTCGCGACGCGATGCCGAGGAATGGATCGCGGCGGGACGCGTGGCCGTGAATGGCGCGGTGATCGACAGCCCGGCGCTGGACGTGACCGCCAGGGACCAGATCATGGTCGATGGCCAGCCGCTGCCGGAGCGCGAGGCCACCCGCCTGTGGCTCTACCACAAGCCGCGCGGCCTTGTGACGACCGCCGACGATCCCGAGGGTCGGCCCACCGTGTTCGATCATCTCCCGCCCGGCCTGCCGCGCGTGGTTTCGGTCGGCCGGCTCGACATCAATACCGAAGGCCTGATGCTGCTCACGAATGATGGCGGCCTTTCGCGCGCGCTCGCTCACCCGGATACGGGCTGGCTCCGGCGCTATCGCGTGCGCGTTCATGGCGAGGTCAATCAGGCGCAACTCGACACCCTGCGCGAGGGCATCGTGCTCGACGAGGTGCATTACGGTCCGATCATCGCGACGCTCGCCCGCGAGATGGGCGACAATGCCTGGCTCACGATGGACCTGCGAGAGGGCAAGAACCGCGAGATCAAGCGCGTTCTGGAGCATCTGGGATGCAAGGTCTCGCGGCTGATCCGCGTTTCTTTCGGGCCATTCCAACTCGGCGATCTCGAGGAAGGACAGGCCACCGAGGTCCGCCCGCGCGTGCTGGCCGACCAGCTCGGCCCCGAATTGGCGGAGGAAGCCGGCGTCTATTTCGATGGCCCGCGCATGCGCCACGACACGCTGATCGAAGACGCGGAAAAGCCGCGCCGTTTCGATCGGCGCAAGCCGACGCAAAAGCGTGATCTGGCGCTGATGGGCGAAGACCCGACGTTGAAGGTGGAGCGCGCCCAAGTGGCGGACCGCAAGGGCCGCGCCGTGAAGGTGGAACGCGTGGTGCGCCTGGCGCAGGAAGAGCGCCCCCGCCGGTCGCGCGAGGAGCGCGACGAGGGTCGCGGACGGCCCAATCGCGAGGGCGGGGATCGTCCCTTCCGCGCGCGCCCGCCACGCGACGAGGCGGGCGGGGATCGCCCGCGGGGTCGTTTCAACCGGGAGGATACACCCCGCGGCGAGCGGTCTTTCCGTGCGCGTCCCGAGGGCAATCGTCCTCGTGGCGACAGGCCTTTCCGTTCGCGTGACGATGGCGAGGGGCGCCCCCCGCGCGAGGGTGGAGATCGGCCCTTCCGCGCCCGTCCGCCTCGCGATGAGGCCGGTGGCGAACGCCCCTTCCGCAACCCGCGTTACGAGGGCGGCGATGCGCCTCGAGGAAAACGTGATTTCGGCGACAAGCCGCGCGGCGAACGATCCTTTCGTGCCAGCAACGAGGGCGAACGCCCGGCTCGAGACCGAAAGTTCGATGGTCCGCCCCGTGAGGATCGCAGGGGTTTGCGGGGTGGCAAGCCCGGCGGGTTCGGCGGCAAGGGCGGCAGCCCGCGTCGCGATGGAGCGGGTCGCAGCGGTCCGGGTCGCAGCGGTCCAGGTCGTAGCGGTCCGGGTCGTGGTCCGCGTCGCGAGGGCTAGGGGATGCGGATTGTCGGCGGTGCCTTGGGTGGGCGTGGCCTGAAAGGTCCGTCCTCACATGCCATCCGCCCGACCTCCGATCGCCTGCGCGAGAGCCTGTTCAATATCCTGACGCACGGTTTTTCTGCTCAAATTGAAAATGCGCGCGTGCTTGATTTGTTTGCCGGCACAGGGGCAAATGCGCTGGAAGCGATTTCGCGTGGCGCGGCCTATGCCGTGCTGGTCGATATCGGGGCGGAGGCGCGCGGCCTGCAACGTGCGAATGTTGAAGCGCTCGGCCTCGGCGGCGTTACGCGCATTCTTCGGCGCGATGCGACGAGGCTGGGCCAGGTTTCGCCGTTCGAACCATTCGATCTTGTCTTCTGCGATCCGCCCTATGGCAGGTTTCTGGGTGAGGCCGCAATCGCCTCGGCAATCGCTGGTGGCTGGCTGAAGCCCGGGGCCATCGTCGTGCTCGAAGAGCGCGCGAATGTGGAACTGAAATTGCCTGTCGAGTTGCAACAACTGGATCGGCGCATGGCTGGTGAGAGCCAAATGATTTTCAGTCGTTTCGCCGGCTGAATTTTAGCGGCGTCCGAACAGTTTGGCGAGATCGACCGCGCTGAGGCGCACGGATGTCGGCCGACCATGGTTGCATTGTGCGGAAGCCGGAGAGGCCTCCATTTCGCGCAAGAGCGCATCCATTTCCTCAAGGCGCAGCTTGCGCCCGGCACGGATGGAATGATGGCAGGCGAAGGTCTTGAGCACGAGATCGATCCGCACCTCGAACGACTCGCTGCCGCCCCATTCGGCGAGGGTATCCGCTGTCTCACGCGCGAGTTTTGCCGGATCGACATGCGCCAATGCCGCAGGCACCTCGCGGACAAGAACTGCATCGCCGCCGAAACTTTCGATGACAAGGCCAAGTGTTTCGAGCAGCTCGGCTGCCGCCACAAGGCGATCCCGCGCGGAAGGATCAAGCGTCACCACTGCGGGAATGAGTAACATCTGTCTCGCGATGGTGCTCTCGGCGCGGGCACGCTTGAGGCGCTCATAGACGAGACGTTCATGGGCGGCATGCTGGTCGATAATGACCAGTCCTTCGGCGTTTTCTGCAAGGATATAGGTCTCGGCGATCTGGGCGCGGGCAAAGCCCAGCGGCGGGATGGCAAGGGTTTCCGGTTCGTCCGCCTTCGCTTCAAAGGCCCGCTGTGCCTCGGCCATGCCGCCGCGCAGCCAGACCGGCGGTGGAATCTCAACCGGCTGGTTCCGCGGCAGCGGCGGATAGGTCTGAGGGCGATAGCCCAAGCCGGGAAGGGCGGATATTGGCGCGGTCTCGTTCACCCGGAAGCGTTCGAGCAGGGCCGACGGGCGGCTGGCGACGCGATGGCCCTCCGCCGCCAGGGCATCGCGGATGGATCGCACCAGGAGGCCGCGCACGCTCTCACTGTCACGAAAGCGGACCTCGAGCTTGCCCGGATGGACATTCGCATCCACGCGCTCGGGATCAAGTGTGAGGAAGAGCACAACGCTGGGGTGACGGTCGGAGACGATGGTATCGGCATAAGCTGCCCGGAGAGCGCCGATCAGCAACCGGTCTCGCACCGGGCGGCCATTGACAAAGAGATATTGCCCGTCTGCCGTTGCGCGATGATAAGTCGGCAAAGAAATAAGGCCGGAAATGCCGATTTCGTCGCGCATCGCCTCCAGGCAGGTGGCGTTCTCCATAAATTCGGCACCGACGACCGCTTCGACGCGGCGGGCCAGACCGGCGCTGTCCGCACTCGTCCCCGCCAAATTGAAACCGGTCATGTAATCACCCGCCAGCGAAAACGCGATATCGGCCCGGGCGAGGGCGAGGCGGCGCATCACCTGGCTCACGGCCATGGCCTCCGCGCGGTCGCCCTTCAGGAATTTGAGGCGGGCAGGCGTGGCGTGAAAAAGATCCTCCACCTCCACCCGCGTGCCCGCCGCGATGGCCGCGGGCCGCACGGGCTCGACGCGTCCGGCGTCGACGCGAATGCGATGGCCGGCTGCTTCGCATTGTCCGGTCCCCTCCGGACGAGGCTCCTCCGCCGATCGGGTCGCGGCGCGGGGCCGCGAGGAAATCGTGAGCCGCGCCACCGCGCCGATGGAAGGCAGGGCCTCGCCGCGAAAACCAAGCGTTCGAATGGAATCGAGCCGGCCCTCGGGCAGTTTCGAGGTGGCGTGGCGTTCGATCGCCAGCGCAAGGTCCGCCGGCCCCATGCCGCAACCATCATCCGAGACGCGGATGAGCCTCCGGCCACCCTTCTCCACCACCACATCGACGCGGCGCGCGCCGGCATCGATGGCGTTCTCGACGAGTTCCTTCACGACCGCAGCCGGCCGCTCGATCACCTCGCCGGCGGCGATCTGGTCGATGAGCACGGGGTCAAGGCGGCGGACGGGCATGGTTTTCTCCAGGCCCTTTATGGGGTGCGCCGGCGCGATTCGACAGGGCGCCACCCGAGAAAGCCGTGGATGGCCGCAATCAGCCGGCGAGCGCTTCCTTCTGCTTCTCGGCGCGCTTGCGATCATTCGGATCGAGCAGCTTCTTGCGCAGACGGATCGATTTCGGCGTGACTTCCATGAGTTCGTCGTCCTGGATCCAGGCGAGCGCGCGCTCCAGGGTCATGCGGATCGGCGGCGTGAGGCGCACGGCCTCATCCTTGGAGGTGGTGCGGATATTCGTGAGCTTCTTGCCCTTCAGCACGTTCACTTCGAGGTCGTTGTCGCGGGTATGGATGCCCACGATCATGCCCTGATAGACCTTCCAGCCCGGCTCGATCACCATGGCGCCACGCTCCTCGAGGTTCCAAAGCGCATAGGCCACGGCCTCGCCGGGCTCGTTGGCGATGAGCACGCCATTGTTGCGGCCGGCGATTTCGCCCTTGTAGGGCTCGTAGGCCTTGAAGATGCGGTTCATGATCGCGGTGCCGCGCGTGTCGGTCAGCAGTTCGGACTGGTAGCCGATCAGGCCGCGCGTGGGGGCGTGGAAGACGAGGCGCAGGCGATTGCCGCCCGAAGGCTTCATCTCGATCATCTCGGCCTTGCGCTCGGACATCTTCTGCACGACGACGCCGGAATGCTCTTCATCCACATCGATGAAGACTTCCTCGATCGGTTCCAGCGTCTCGCCGTTCGGGCCCTTCTCGTAGACGACGCGCGGACGCGAGACGGCGATCTCGAAACCTTCGCGGCGCATGGTTTCGATCAGCACCGCGAGCTGCAATTCGCCGCGGCCCGAGACAAAGAACGAATCCTTGTCCTGGCTTTCCTCGATGCGCAGCGCCACATTGCCTTCGGCTTCCTTGAAGAGGCGGTCGCGGATGACGCGGCTCGTCACCTTGTCGCCCTCGGTGCCGGCAAGCGGGCTGTCATTGACGATGAAGCTCATCGTCACGGTCGGCGGGTCGATCGGCTGGGCGGGGATGGCTTCGGTCACTTCGGGCGCGCAGAAAGTATCCGCCACCGTGCCCTTGGAAAGGCCGGCAATGGCGACGATATCGCCCGCGACACCCTCTTCGATCGGCTGGCGCTCGATGCCGCGGAAGGCGAGGATCTTCGAGATGCGGCCCGTCTCGATCACGCTGCCATCGCGCGCCAGAACCTTCACCTGCTGGTTCGTCTTGATGGAGCCTGAGGTGATGCGACCCGTGATGATGCGGCCGAGAAAGGGGTTG
>JADCCH010000198.1 GCA_020252865.1 Methylobacterium sp. | reverse complement strand
GTCTCGGTGATCTCCTCGATGGCGCCGGAGCCGGAGGCCGGGTCGATCATGCGGTTGAGGTTCGATTCCCGCAAAAGGATCAGGCTGGTGTTGCGCGCGAGCCGCCGCGCCTTCTCGTCGGGCAGGCCAAGGGCGGCGCTATGCGGCAGCAGCGTGAGGGAATCCGCCCCGCCCAGCGCCGCCGCGAGGCCGGCGATGGTCCCGCGCAGCATGTTCCCGTTGGGGTCACGCCGCGTCATCATCCTGAAGGCGCTTTCGGCATGGATGAGCGCGGGGGCGGGCCTCTTCACCCCGCAATGTTCCAGCACGCCGGCCCAGAGGCGGCGGAAGGCGCGGATTTTCGACAGCGTAAGGAACTGATCCTGATCCGCCGCAACCGTGAAGGCGATGAGCACTTGCGCCTTTTCGGGTCCGATGCCGCCTTTGCCGAGCAGGCGGAGATAGGTGATGCCCTGCGCAATGAGACTCGCGATTTCCTGCGCCTCGCTGGCACCCGCCTCATGGAAGGGGCGGGAATCCGCCATCAGGAACGGGCCGGTGAACCCGGCTTCAAACAGCGCCAGAACCGCCTCGCGGATGCGCGTGCAGACCGCAAGCCATGCTTTTGGAATGGCACCGATGCGCGCCCAATCCGCCAGCGGGCGCATGCCGAACTCCACTTTCAGGGTTGCGCCCGGCAGGTTGCGGGATTTCGCATAGGCCCGGAAGAGGTCGGCCACCTCCGCTCCTGCGAAGGGCGGCGGATCAAGCCGCAGGCGCACGAGATCGCAATGGATGCCCGCCAGCGCGGTTGTCAGCGCCTCCGCCCTCGGCGGCAGGCCGAAACCGCGCGCGGAGAGAGAGCCGGCGAAGGCGATGGTGAGCTGATCTGCGCCGCCCTCGAGATCGGCCAGCGCGAGGCGACTCGCTTCTGCGGCATCGGGGTGATCCACCGTCGCGGCGATGCCCCAGGGGGTGGTGCCGCGCGCACCGGCGATCGGCTCGGCCTGCGCGTCACGCGGATAGATCGGCTGAAGCGCGATCCCATCCGCGGTGAGGGTCACGAGCTTCTTCTCGAAGGGCACGCCCTTCAAAACGCCATCGACGAGGCGACGCCAGTCGCCTTCGGTCACGGCCGGAAATTCAGAGGCAAGCTTCAGCGGGGAGAGATCGGGGGCGTCCATGGACGGCTTCTATAACGCGAGCCTCGCCCAAGTTGAAATGGACTTTGGAAGGGGGCTGATCGCCCCCGCCAGGGCATGAAAAAGCCCCGCGCCCGAATGCGAGGCCGAGAAGCGCGCCGGCGTCTGATGATCTCAGACGAACTGGCTGAGGCCCGGGATGGCGCCCACCAGCGCGCCCATCGCGTCTTCGCCCGCAGTCTCGCGGCCATAGGCGAAGACTTCCTTCGAGAGAGACTGGATCTGGCCCATGCCCAGGCCGGCTCCCATAAGTTGCTGGCCCAGTGCCATCACGCCGCCACCGCCGCCCATCATGCCCATTATGCCGCCGAGGAGACCGCCGCCACCTTCCGGAGCGGCATGGGCCGCCGCCAGTTCGGCCGCGCCTGGCATGGCAGCGAAGGCTTCCGCCGCGGCTTCCGGCGCTTCCTTCTGCAGGAAGGCGAGGATCATCCCCACGGCTTTCTCGGCCAGAGCGGGATCGAGCCCGACATTCTGCACCACGCGGTTGATGAGATCCTGCATCATGTTCCCAAACTCCCGGCTGCTCTCTTCATCGGAGTTACGCGATCCACCCGGCAGGGGCAAGCGTGGAATGTTTAGATATAAACAACATCGCCGGCGTCGATCGTCTCGCTTCTCCTCAATGGTCATGCCCGAAGCGTTCGGCCGGATCAGAATTGCGCACGAATTTCGCTCGAATGCGATCTTTCCGAAAACCGTCCGAAGCGGATATATGCGCTTGTAGCCTCCTCGAAAACGGCTGGAGAGAGACCTTGGCAGACGCGAAGACCATTCTGATCGGCAAGAGCGAGACGAAATTCGAGGAATTGACCCTCAGGCTGGCCAATCGCCACGGCCTCGTGACCGGCGCGACGGGCACCGGCAAGACCGTCACGTTGCAGAAACTGGCCGAGGGCTTTTCGGCCAATGGCGTGCCGGTCTTCACGGCGGATATCAAGGGCGACCTCTCGGGCGTCGCGGCCATGGGCAATGCGCTCCCGCCTTTCGTGAACCGCGCGAAGGAGATCGGCGTCGAATACAAGGCCGAGCAATATCCGGTCGTGTTCTGGGATCTCTTCGGCGAGCAGGGCCACCCCATCCGCGCCACGGTGGCCGAGATGGGTCCGCTGCTGCTCGCGCGCCTGATGGAACTCAACGAGACGCAGGAGGGCGTGCTGAACATCCTCTTCCGCTATGCGGATGAGCATGGCCTGCTGTTGCTCGACCTGAAGGACCTCCGCGCGATGCTTGCGGAACTCGGCAACAACAAGGAATTGCAGGCCGATTTGCAGGCGACCTACGGCAATGTATCCTCGGCCTCGGTGGGGGCGATCCAGCGCCAGCTTCTCGTGCTCGAGAACCAGGGCGGTGCGAATTTCTTCGGTGAACCCGCGCTCGAACTCGCCGATTTCATGCGCACGGACGAGGATGGCAAGGGCCACATCAACATTCTCGCCGCCGACAAGCTGATGAAGTCGCCGCGCCTTTATGCGACCTTCCTGCTCTGGATGCTCTCGGAATTCTTCGAGCAGCTGCCGGAAGTGGGCGACCTGGAAAAGCCCAGGCTCGTCTTCTTCTTCGATGAAGCGCATCTGCTCTTCGACCATGCGCCGCCCGCGCTGATCGATGCGATCGAGCAGGTCGTGCGCCTCATCCGCTCGAAGGGCGTGGGCGTGTATTTCGTGACGCAGAACCCGCTCGACGTGCCGGACAAGGTCGGCGCGCAGCTCGGCAATCGTGTGCAGCATGCCCTGCGCGCCTTCACCCCGCGCGAGCAGAAGGCCGTGAAGGCTGCAGCCGAAACCTTCCGTCCGAACCCGAAATTCAGGACTTCCGAGGTCATCACCAATCTCGGCGTGGGGGAGGCGCTGGTCTCGGTGCTCGAGGGCAAGGGTGCCCCCTCGATGGTGGAGCGCACGCTTGTAGCCCCGCCGGGCGGGCGCGTGGGGCCGATCACGCCGCAGGAGCGCGCGGCCCTGATGCGCGACAGCCCTTTCCGCAACAAGTATACCGAAACGGTCGACCGCGAGAGCGCCTTCGAGATGCTCGCGGCGAAGGCCGAGGCAGCCGCCAGGGCCGCGCAGGGCGGCGGCGGCCTTTTCGACAATGTGCTCGGCGGCCTTCTTGGCGGCAGCGCGCCGGCGCCCGCGCCCGCGGGACGAGGTCGCGCCGCGCCCCGCCCGCAGCCGAGTATGGCCGAGAAGATCGCGACCTCCGCCGCGCGCTCCGTGGCAAACACGGTCGGCCGGCAGATCGGCACGGCCATCGTGCGCGGGGTGCTCGGCAGCCTGATGGGTGGGGGCCGGCGTTGAGGCCGTGCTGATCCCCTTCGTCACCGGCTTCGCCATTGGCGGCTCGCTCATCGTGGCGATCGGCGCGCAGAATGCCTTCGTTCTGCGCCAGGGCATCAAGCGCGAGCATGTCTTCGCGGTCGCGCTGTTCTGCGCGCTCTCGGATGCGGTTCTGATCGCGCTCGGTGTCGCGGGGCTCGGCTTCCTGATCGAGAAGGTGCCGGGGCTGATCACGGCGGTGACGATTTTCGGCATCGTGTTCCTGCTGGCTTATGGCGTCATGGCAGCGCGCCGCGCGCTGGCTCCCGGTGCCATGGCCGTGGGGCAGGGCGCACCCCTCACGCTCAAGGCCGCGCTCTCGGCCTGCGCGGCCTTCACCTTCCTCAACCCGCATGTCTGGCTCGATACGGTCATCCTCGTGGGCAGCCTTGCGGCGGGCTATGCGGGGCAGGAGCGCTGGGCCTATGGCTTCGGCGCCGCGAGCGCGTCCTTCCTCTGGTTTTTCGGGCTGGGCTATGGCGCGCGGGTGCTCACCCCATTATTTGCCAAGCCCATGGCCTGGCGCATCCTGGATGCGATGATCGCATGCATCATGGGGATGATTGCGCTGAAGCTCGGGCTGTGGATGATGCGGGGCTGAACCTCCCCATCCCGCGAAGGTCGAATCATGTCCCTGCCTGCCGTTCTCTCGCGTCTGGATGCCAGCCGCGAGAACACCCTCGCCCGCCTGAAAGCCTGGCTGGCCATCCCCTCCATTTCCACCGATCCGGCCTACAAGGCCGAGGTGCGGCGCGCGGGCGAGCATCTCGTCGAGGAGCTGAGGGGCCTCAGCTTCGAGGCTTCCTTGCGGGAAACGCCAGGCCATCCGGTGGTGGTGGGTCATCGCCGCCGACCCGGCAAGCCGCACATCCTTTTCTACGGCCATTACGATGTGCAGCCGGTCGACCCGCTGGAATTGTGGGAACAGCCCCCCTTCGAGCCGGTGGTGAAGGAGATTTCACCCGGCGGGCCGGCAATTTGTGCGCGCGGCGCCTCGGATGACAAAGGCCAGATCATGACCTTCCTGGAGGCTTGCCGCGCCATCATCGCCGAGACGGGCGACCTGCCGGTATCGCTCACGGTGATGATCGAGGGCGAGGAGGAGAACGGTTCCATCAACCTGCCGGATTTCCTCGAGAAGAACGCGGCGGAATTCAAGGCGGATGTCTGCCTTGTCTGCGATACCGGCATGTGGGATCGCGGCCGGCCGCAGATCACCTCGTCGCTCAGGGGGCTTCTCTACGAGGAAATCATCGTGCGGGCTGCCAATCGCGACCTGCATTCCGGCCATTTCGGTGGCACGGCGCAGAACCCCATCCACATCCTGGCGCGCATCATCGCCGCCATGCATGATGCCGAGGGGCGGGTGGCCGTTCCGCATTTCTACGACGGTGTTCACGAGACGGGTGACAACCGCAAGGCCTCCTGGGAATCCCTAGGCCTCACGGAGGCGGATTTCCTCGGCACGGTCGGCCTGAAATATGCCGGCGGCGAGGAGGGGCGCACCCTGATCGAGAAGATCCAGGCGCGGCCGACCTGCGATTGCAACGGCATCTGGGGCGGCTATGCCGGTGCCGGCACCAAGACCGTGATCGCGGCGGAGGCGCGTGCGAAGATCTCCTTCCGCCTCGTGCATGACCAGGATCCCAAGGCCATCCGGAAGAATTTCCGCGAATATGTCTCGGGCATGATCCCGCCGGATTGTTCGGTGGAGTTCATCGGCTACAAAGCGAGCCGCGCGGTGCAGGTGAGCGAGGACAGCCCCGATCTGCGCCTTGCGATCGGCGCCCTGCGCGACGAATGGGGCACGGAACCCGTGGTGCTCGGCCATGGCGGCTCGATCCCCATCGTGGGGGATTTCAAGCGCCTGCTGGGGCTCGATGCCCTGCTGATCGGCTGGGCGCTCGACGATGACCGCATCCATTCGCCGAACGAGAAATATGATCTCGTTAGCTTCTATCGCGGACAGAGGAGCTGGGCGCGCATCCTCATCGCGCTGGCGAAACGCTGAGGCTCAATCCACCCCGTGAAGGTCGGGAATGATCTTCAGGGGCGGCAGGCCGGGATATTCATCCGGCAGGCCGGCGCGATTGACCCAGATGGGCATGAAGCCGGCCGCGAAGGCGCCGGCAATATCCCAGCGATTCGAGGAGACGAAGGTGATATCCGAAGGGTGATCCGCCAGCGCAAGTCGGCTCGCGACCGCATAGACCGTCATGGCCGGCTTGAAATGGCCGGTCTGCTCGACCGAGATCACCTGATCGATGTATCCCCCCAGGCGGCTCGCGGCGATCGCATTCTTCACCATGGCATGCGTGCCATTGGTGAAGACCACCGTGCGGTGACGCGCGGATTTCAGCCGCCCGAGAACCTTCGCCACATCCGGAAAGGCATCGAGAACGCGATAGGCATCCAGCAGGGCGTTGCGCAGGGCCGGATCGCCAAGTCCGAAGCGCGCCATCGCGAAATCCAGCGCGCGTTCGGTCAGCGTCCAGAAATCGGCGCTGCCGCCGCGCCCCATCGCGGTCAGTACCCAGCTGTATTCGAGCTGCTTCTGCCGCCACAGGGCGGAGAGTTCCTGCGCCTTTTCGCCCAGTGGCCCGCCGGCGCGAATCACTGCGGAGTGAACATCGAAGAGGGTGCCATAGGCGTCAAACATGAAGATGCGAGCCATCGTTCCTCCTCGAGAGACCAGCCTGAGGCTGATCATCGCTTTTGATCGGTTGATGATTTGTTCGAATAGCACGACCTGTAAAGCCCGGAGCGATTGACCTTCCCCTGGCCTGCCGCTCGTATGGGGAAAGTTTTTTTCGGAGGGCGTGATGGCGTGGTCTGAAACCTGGACTTTCTTCGAGGGGCGCTGGCTGGAGGGGAACCCGCCGCTGATGGGGCCGCGCAGCCATGCCTTCTGGCTCGCCTCCACCGTGTTCGATGGCGCCCGCGTCTTTGAGGGAGTTTATCCGGATCTCGATCGCCACGCGGATCGCCTCGTGCGCTCGGCGGGCAATCTCGGACTCAAGGCCGGGGTCACGCCGGAAGAGATCGTGGCGCTGACGAAAGAGGGCACGAAAAAATTCGCCGCCGACGCACCGCTCTACGTGAAGCCCATGGTGTGGGCGGAAGGCGAGGGTGTTTCCACCATCCTGCCGAACCCGGATGATTGCCGCTTCGCGCTCTGCCTGTTCGTGGCACCGATGCCCGAGCCGCGCGGCATGAGCCTGACCCTGTCGCCGTTCCGCCGCCCTTCGCTCGAATGCATGCCGACGGATGCGAAGGCGGGATGCCTCTACCCCAACAATGCGCGCTGCCTTTCGGAAGCGAAATCGCGCGGCTTCGACAATTGCCTCGTGCGGGATCTGCTCGGCAACATCGCCGAGACCGCGACGGCCAACATCTTCATGGCGAAGGACGGCGTGGTCTTCACGCCCGCGCCCAATGGCGCCTTCCTCAACGGCATCACCCGGCAGCGCGTCATCAAGCTGATGCGCGATTCCGGCGTTGAGGTGGTGGAACAGGCGTTGAGCTATGAGGATTTCGCCCGCGCGGACGAGGTTTTCATCTCGGGCAATTATTCGAAGGTGATGCCGGTCACGCGTCTTGACGGGCGGGAATATCAGGCCGGTCCGGCCTATCGCAAGGCCCGCGAACTCTACTGGGAATTCGCCCATGCCGGCTGATCACAGGCTCGTGTCCCAATTCGGGATTTTGCCACAATCCCGGCCTTACGGCTCCATAAAGGGTCGGCATGCTCTGCAGATAGAACGGATTTCACGTCTGTGAGCCCCCAGATGTCAGGCGTGGTGTCCTCAAGAAGGTTCGAGACCCCTTCCTCAATCGGCCGCGGCGAAAACCGCGGCCTTTTCGTTGGTGTAGCCGCTCACTGGCCCTTCTTCTTCAGCCATTCGCGCATGAAGGCGATCTCCTTCTCCTGCGCGGCGATGACCTCCTCGGCGAGCTTCCTCACTTCCGGGTCCTTGCCGTGCTGGAGCACCACGCGCGCCATGTCGATGGCGCCCTGATGATGCGGGATCATGCCCTTGAAGAAATCGACATCGGCATCGCCGGTGAAGGGAATGTCCATATCCTTGTGCATCCTGTCATTCGCGGCACGATAGGACTTTGTTGCGGCTGACTCCGCCTTTGTGGCAGCGGTGCCGTGGGAACCATGCGCCCCATGCCCGCCATGATGCCCGGAATGCTGCGCCTGGGCCGAAAACGTGCAAGCGGCAAGAACCGCTCCGACCAGAATGATCCGCTTCATTGCTGATGTCCTTTCTTTGCGATCAAATATCATGAGCGTTAGCTGGCACTGTTTCACGCGGTGTTTCAATGGCATTGCCGACCGTGACGGTCGCCGGCGAGGCGCGATCACCCGCTCTTCCGCCCGCAGGTCGAGATGCCGAGAATGGAATAGGCCGGGCAATTGCCGAGAAATGCGGTGAGAAGCGGCACCACGCCGATCCAGCCCACCCAGTTCCAGCCGGTCTGGGAGAAGCCCAGCGGAATGGCATAGGCGATCAGCACGAGGCCGATGATCGCGCGCAGTGACCGATCGATTGTTCCAACATTGCGAACCATGATTACGCTCCATCCAAATCTGAGGAATGACAAACATATATGATTGTATGAATTTGTTTGCAAGCAAGCCTTGGGCTATCCGACATCATCCTCTCCGGGAAGGCGCGAATCGCTTGGGTCGTGCCTGGTCAACCAGCTTCATGGAGGCGGCGCATGCGCAATCTTGCTTTGGCCGGTGTTCTGCTCGGCGTCGTTCTCGTGGCCTCGCCGGCCCTTGCCTGGACCCCGCCGCCTGTTGGCGTTCCCTGTCATTCCTCGCGCCATTTCAAGACCGATACGCTGGTGATCGCCGGGAATTACCTCGGGGGACGCCCAGTTCGCGATGGCGTGGTGGACTGGAAGTCCTTCCAGGCCTGTTTCCATGATGTCGCGAGCTGCGAACAATGGCTGGGCCGCCAGGCTTCCGCCTATCCGCTGCGGCCGGGTTTCGCGCGTTGCACGCCCATCCGCGTGGGCTACACACGCTGAGCGGCCCGAGCGTTTTTTCGATCAAGTGGTTACCGGTTGATCGAAGAAAATGCGCTCTTTTTGTCTGGTCGCATTTTCTTGACGCGAACCGGTTCCCACCCCCGCCTTCGCGGGGGCATGCTTCGCTTGAAAATGCTCTAGCGGAAACGCAAGGATAGCCGCGCGATCCGCGCGCAGAACAGCACGATCGCACCATAGGTCGAGGCACCTGCAACCACGTAAGCCCCAAGCTTCTGATAGGCCGGGAGCGCGCTGAACGTCGCGCCATGAAACTCCCGCACCAGAAGCAGCGCCGCAACCAGCCAGATTGTGCCGATCAGCGCGACCGCGAGCTGCAAGGCGAGTTCGCCATCCGGCCCGGCCTTCTTCTGGCGGATGGCCAGCGCAGCAAGGATCAGCGCATTGGCGATCGCGCCCATCGCGGTGGCGAAAGCAAGTCCGGCCGCGCCGTAATCGCGCCAGAGCAGCAGCTTCAGGATGAGGTTCAGCGCGATCGCGATGAGCGAGGCAAGAAGCGGGGTGCGCGTATCGCCGCGCGCATGGAAGCTGCCGACGAGCGAGCGGATCGCCACCACGGCGGGCAGGCCCCAGGCATAGGCCGCGAGAACGGCGGCAGAGCTTCGCACCGCCTCCTCGCCAAACGCGCCATAGCCGAAAAAGCCGGCAATGATCGCCTCGGGAATGAACAGGAAGGCGGCCGTGAAGGGAATGGCCAGCATCAGCGAGATCGCCAGGCTCTGGTTCTGGGCCTTGTGCGCGCCGGCTTCATCGCCTTCCGCCAGGCGCTTCGACATTTCCGGCAGCAGCACCGTGCCGGCGGCCACCGCAATGACCCCGATGGGCAATTGGTAGAGGCGATCGGCATAGTAAAGCGACGACGCTCCGCCCGGCGGCAGGAACGTGACGATGATCGTATCGGCGAGCATCGCGATCTGCACGCCGGCCGAGCCGATCACAGCCGGCCCGAAGGCGCGGAAGAAGCGCGCGAGTTCGCCGTTCCATCGCGGCCGGACCGGCGGTGCGAGCAGGCCGGCGCGGAAGGCGGCGATCATCAGCAGGCCTGCTTCCAGCACGCCGGCGATCAGCACGCCCCAGGCCGCGGCATGCGCGCCACTCGCGAAGAAGCCGGCGAGGAGCAGGGTGGAAATCATCGCCAGATTGAGAAGCGCGGGTGCTGCGGCTCCGGCCGCGAAGCGCTTCTCGGCATTGAGGATACCGGTCCACAGAACCACAAGCGACACCAAGGCGAGATAGGGGAAGGTGATGCGCGTGAGTTCCACCGCCAGCCCCATCGCGGCGCCGGAAGCGGCGAAGCCCGGCGCGAGCAGGCGGATGAAACCGGGTGTGAAGGCCAGCACCAGGGCCAATAGCAGGCCCTGCGCCAGCAGCATCAGGGTCAGAACCTCCCCCTGAAAGCGCCGGCTGGCGAGGTCGCCCGCTTGCGTGCGGATGCGGGTATAGGCCGGCACGAAGGCTGAGGAAAAGGCGCCTTCGCCGAAAATGGCGCGAAAGTGGTTCGGCAGGCGAAAGGCGACGGCGAAGGCATCCATCATCAGGCCCGCGCCCAGCAACCGGGCCAGAAGGATATCCCTCAGAAAGCCGGTGATGCGGGAGATCAGGGTCCAGAGGCTGACGGAAACGAAAGCCCGGATCATGGATGGGCGCGGGCTCTCGGCTTGACGCGCAAGGGCACGGCCTCCGGCTTCTCGATCGGATCGCCGCCGATTTCCTCCGCCACGATGTAGAGCGGCCGGCGCTTCACCTCCGCGAAGATGCGGCCGATATACTCGCCGATGATGCCGAGGAAAACGAGCTGGATGCCCGAGAAGAACATCACCGACACCACGAGGGTCGGGAAGCCCGGCACATCCGAGCCCCAGATCAGCGTGCGCAGGGCGATGCTCACCGCATAGGTCATCGCAAAGATCGAGATGCCGATGCCGAGATAGGTCGCGAGCTTCAACGGCAGGGTGGAGAAGGAGGAAAGGCCATCAAAGGCGAAGCGCGTCAGCTTCTGCAGGCCCCATTTGGATGTGCCGTGCAGGCGTTCCTGCACCTCGAAGGGCACGCCGATGGAGCGGAAACCCACCCAGGCATAGAGGCCTTTCGAGAAGCGCGCGCGCTCGCCCAACTGGCGCAGGGCATCCACCACCTTGCGATCCATGAGGCGGAAATCTCCCGCGCCCTCGGGCAGCGGGATTTCGCCGAACTTGCGGAAGAGGCGGTAGAAGCGATCGGTCAGCCAGCGGCGGATCGGGCCATCGGTCGAGCGGTCGATGCGCTGCCCATAGACCATCTCGTAACCCTCGCGCCAGCGCGCGACGAAGATCTTCAGGATTTCCGGCGGATGCTGAAGATCGGCGTCAATCAGCGCCACGGCCTCGCCCCGCGCATGATCAAGCCCGGCGGCCAGCGCGATTTCCTTGCCGAAATTTCGGCTGAAGCGCAGCGCACGGATGCGACCATCCGCCTCGGCAAAACGCATGATCCGCATCAGCGAATCGTCGCTGGAGCCGTCATCCACAAAGAGGATTTCGAAGGAGGCGACACATTCCTCGAGCACCGGCACCAGATTGCTGATCAGCGCATCGATGTTCTCGCCCTCGTTGAAGGCCGGCACGACCACGCTCAACTCCGGCCTCAGCGGCCGCGATGCAGTGCCTGGACCCGTGGCAGGGTTCATGATGTCCTCCTCCCTCGCGGCGCGTTTCCATGCCGCTCCCCCGTTCTGTTTCTGAACGATCTGCGCCATAACGGAAAGCCCTTGCTGCCGGGTCCAAATCACATTTGCCGATTGATAGTGCCCGGTGCATGAATGGAAGCCCAATGCCGAAAGCTGCCCACTTCGTGCTGACCGCCGATGATTTCGCGCTGACGCCCGGTGTCAGCGCCGGCATCCTCGAACTTCTGGAGGAAGGGCTGATCAAGGCGGCGGGGGCGATGACGAACCGCCCCTATTGGCGGAGCGGTGCGGCGCTATTCGGCCAGTTTTCGGGCGCGGCCGATCTGGGCCTGCATTTCAACCTGACCTGCGGGGCGCCTCTGACGCGCATGAACCGCCTCGCGCCTGCCGGAGAATTGCTGAAGCTGCCGGCGCTGCTGCGCGGCGGCGTCGCGGGCCTTCTGCCATTGGCAGAAATCGCTGCGGAACTCGAGGCGCAGATCGACGCGTTCGAGCAGGCGATGGGCCGCCCCCCGGATTTCATCGATGGCCACCAGCATGTCCATGCCCTGCCGGGCGTGCGCCGCGTGCTCGCGGATGTCTTGCCGCGCCGCTTCCCGGATGCGAAGCCCTATCTGCGCAACCCGGCCGACCGGCTCGCCTCGATCGGCGCGCGCGGGCGTCATGCGGCAAAGGCCATCTTGCTCGCAAGCCTTGCCGGGCCTTTTGCCCCGCGGATGCAGGCGCTGGGCTTTGCCCTGAATGACGGCTTTTCCGGCTATTCGCGTTTCGACGCGAGGACCGATTATGCAAGCGATTTCGCAAGCTACCTCGTCGCGCCCGGCCCGCGACCCCTCGTGATGTGCCATCCCGGCTTCGTGGATGACGAATTGCGCGGCCTTGACCCGGCCACCGGAAGCCGCGAGGCCGAGATGGCCTTTTTCCTCTCCCCCCGCTTCACAGAGATCTGTTCGGCGGCGGGCATGCGACCCTCGCGCTTTTCTGAACTCGCCGAATGAAGGTTCTCCCATGTCGCTGACTTCCGCCCACTGGATGCCGATTGCGCTGCTGCTCGCCTCCAACCTGTTCATGACGCTCGCCTGGTATGGGCATCTGAAGTTCAAGGAAACCGCCTTGCCGGTGGTGATCCTCGTGAGCTGGGGCATCGCCTTTGTCGAATATTGCCTTGCCGTGCCGGCGAACCGCATGGGGCATCAGGTCTATTCGGCTGCGGAACTCAAGACGATCCAGGAGGTGATCACGCTCCTGGTTTTCGCATGTTTTTCCGTGCTTTACCTCGGCGAGAAGATCACGATGAACCATCTCATCGGCTTTGCCTTCATCTGCACCGGCGCATGGTTCGTGTTCCGGGGATAGCCTCGCCCCTCGACGGAGGGCGGATTGACGCAACGCCACCTGCGCTGCACAACGGTTCGGCATCAAGAGAAAATGGAGAAGGCCGCCATGTCCACGTCCAGCTTCGAGCGCCCGCGCGAGATCATCACCTTCTGCCTCAAGCCCTTCGAGGACCAGAAGGGCACGACGGCTTACGAGGAAGCCTTCCGCCGCCTTGAACACGTGATCCGCACCTATCAGTCGCAGCTGATCAAGGCCAAGACGCCGGTGGCTGTGGATTTCTCCAATATGCCGACCGTGACCATCAACGAGGATGCCCACGGGCATTGAGGGGAGCGCGAGCGGGCAAGCGCCGGTCTTTTTTACCTCTCGGGAGAACAAAAACGCCAGGTTGCCCCGGCGTTTTGCATTCTTGCAGATGATGGCGTGCTTACTTCACTGCCGCTTCGTACATCTCGGTGACGTATTCCCAGTTCACGAGATGATCGACGAAGGCCTTGAGGTAATCCGGCCGGCGGTTGCGGTAATCGATGTAGTAGGAATGTTCCCACACATCGCAGCCGAGGATCGGCTTCGCGCCCATCACCAGCGGGCTTTCGCCATTGGGCGATTTCATCACGACGATCCGCCCGTCCTTCACGGCGAGCCAGTTCCAGCCCGAGCCGAACTGCGTGATTCCGGCCTGGATGAAGTCCTCCTTCATCTTCTCGACGGAGCCGAGATCCTCGATGATCTTCTTCTCGAGTTTGCCGGGAATCTTGCCGCCGCCATTCGGCTTCATCCATTTCCAGAAATGGATGTGGTTGTAATGCTGCCCGGCATTGTTGAAGAGCCCGGCATTCTTGCCGTGGCTGCCGATCACGATCTCCTCGAGGGTCTTGCCCTCGAATTCGGAGCCCTTCAGCAGGTTGTTGCCGTTGTTCACATAAGCCAGGTGATGCTTGTCATGATGATATTCGAGCGTCTCCTTCGACATGAAGGGCTGGAGTGCGTCATGCGCGTAGGGGAGATCCGGCAGCGTGAAGGACATGGTTTGAAACCTCAGGAATGACGGGCCGCGAGGCGCGGCGGATGCACCGGCGAAAACGCCAGACGGCGACAGAAATAGGCCCGCGCCGGCCCCAAGGCAATGCGCGCGAGCAGGGTTTCGTTCCGCCATTTTGACGATCGCAAGGAATAATTTACCCTGATGACCGAAATTAGTCTGATTTTTCAAGGACACGTCAGTTTGGTTTGGGGAGAAAAGGCATCATGAAGCTCATTCATGCCGGGGCTGGATTGCTGGTTCTTCTGGCGGCCACCGCGTTCTGGCAGGCCTTGCAGCTTATCCCCACCGATCTCGGAAACAGCTACATGGTGGCCGCGTGCATTCTGTTCGCGGGCGCTCTGGTCCTCGTTGCATTGGCGTTGGTCGGCCGCGCGATCGTCCATGAAATCCACGCGTTGCAGCTTGCCGTGATGCTGCCGCCGGCGGCACCGGAAGCGGCGATCCCGGCCGTGGTCTTGGCGCCGCCAGCAGCGCCCGAGCGCCCGGTCAACCCTGTTCCCGCCGGGGCTGCGGCTGGCGAGGCGCTTGGTGGGATGATGCGCGCCGACCGGTCTCCGGTATCCGAATCCAGGATCCTCGGAGATCTGGAGCGTGACCTCTTCGCCGAACTGAAATCACCTCCGCTCAAGATTTCCCCGCTGCCGGATGAGCCAGCGCCGGCTCCCGCGATCGAGGATGAGCCCAGCGATTCCGGCCTCTCCCGGGCCGCGCGGGGGAGCAAGGCCGCGGCCGGCAAGAAGGAGGATATCATCCTTCCGCCTCTTCCGAAGCTGCCCGATTTCGAACGCGCGCCTGCGACGCCCGGCCTCATCCATGACGAGGATCTCGCGCGACTTTCGGAAGCCAAAGCCGAACTCGCGCCGCTGGAGACGCTCGATATTGTCGGTGCTTATGACAGTGGCGGCACGCGGTTCACCATGTATGCGGATGGCTCGGTGACCGCCAAAGGCGAGGGGGTGGATCGCCGTTTCCGGAGCCTCGATGATCTGCGCGCCTTCATCGATAGCGGGATGAGGGTCTGAGGGCGATCGCGGGCCACGTGACGCGGCTCTCAGTGCTTCCGGCGCTCGCGGAACGTCAAGGTCCGTTCCGGTTCTCGGAAGCCCAGCGCTGGCTCCCACTGGCGCATTCCTGGTCCTCGCTTTCCAGAACCGGAACCATCCCTGTCACTTCCAGCGCAAAGGCATAGACCCGCGCGACATCATCGAGCTGGCGATAGCGGCCCGAGGCGCCGTCATGCCCCGCGCCCATATTGGTGCGGAACAGGATGGGCCCGCCGCCCGTCATGGTCGCGCGAAGCTTCGCCACGAATTTCGCCGGTTCCCAATAGGTGACGCG
>JADCCH010000197.1 GCA_020252865.1 Methylobacterium sp. | reverse complement strand
ATGCATCACCGCATGAAGGTGGATGCGCCCTCGGGCACCGCGCTCCTGCTCGGCGAGGCGGCCGCGAAAGGCCGGGGCGTCTCGCTCTCTCAAGCGGCCGTGCGGGCGCGGGACGGCCATACCGGCGCACGCGTGGATGGCACGATCGGCTTCCAGGCGCTGCGCGGCGGCACGGTGGTGGGCGACCATACGGTGATCCTCGCCGGCAATGGCGAGCGCATCGAGTTGCGCCACATCGCCGAGGATCGCGGGCTCTTCGCGCAAGGCGCGGTGAAAGCCGCGCTCTGGGGCTGGGCGCATGGCCGCTCGGGCTTCTATTCCATGAGCGACGTTCTCGGCATCGAGGCCTGACATGAACCCCATCGTCCGGGAATATCTCGTCTACACCATTGCGGTGACGGTGGGCTTCGGCTGCTACCTTGCGCTGGATCGGCTGGCGGGGATCGATTTCGCCTTTGCCATTCTCGGGGGCTTTGTCGGCATCCACCTGACGCTGCTGGCGATCCGCCGGCTGTTTCCACCCAAGTAAGCCCAGAGCATGCTGCGATGAAGTGGAATCCGGTTCATCGCGAAAAGCATGCGACCAGAATAAACAAGGACCAATGATCATGGATCGCCTGCTCGTGCTCTGCCGTCATGGCCAGAGCGACTGGAACCTCAAGAACCTGTTCACCGGCTGGAAGGACCCGGACCTCACCGAGAAAGGCGTGGGCGAGGCGAGGGCTGCCGGGCAGCGGCTCAAGGCCAGGGGTATCGGCTTCGATATCGCCTTCACCTCCGATCTTGTCCGCGCGCAGCATACCTGCCGGCTCATCCTCGGCGAACTCGGCCAGCCCGGCCTGGAGACGATCCGCGATCTTGCGCTGAACGAGCGCGATTACGGCGAGCTTTCCGGCCTGAACAAGGACGATGCCCGCGCAAAATGGGGCGAGGAGCAGGTGCATATCTGGCGCCGCTCCTATGATGTGCCCCCGCCGGGCGGCGAGAGCCTGAAGGACACCGCCGCGCGCGTGCTGCCCTACTATATCCACCGCATCCTGCCGCAGGTCATGGCGGGCAAGCGCACGCTGGTGGCCGCCCATGGCAACAGCCTGCGCGCGCTCATCATGGCGATGGAGGGCCTCACGCCCGATGAGATCCTCGCGCGCGAGCTCGATACCGGCGTGCCGCTGGTCTATCGGCTGAACGCCGATACGACGATCGCCAGCCTTAACGTGCTGAAGGGCTGAGAGACGCGCCTCCTGCAAAGCAGAAGGCGGGCCAAGCGGCGGGCTCCCGGCCCGCCTTTTCATTTTTCGCCCCGGGTTTCAGGCCCGCTTGTCGAATTTCGGCCGCGGCGGCTCCTGCGGGCCATTGGGGCGTGGCGTTTCAAGCCGGGGTGCCTCGGCCGGCTTTTCGGCCTCCGCCTCGTTGGCCGGCCGAGAAGGGCCGCCCCTGGAGACGCCCACCATGGCCGGGCGCAGCACGCGCTCGCCGATCATGTAGCCGACCTGCACAACCTGCATCACCGTGCCGTTCGGCACGGATTCATCGGGGATTTCAAACATCGCCTGATCGCGATGCGGATCGAAACGCTCGCCCACCGGTTCGCGGCGCTTCACGCCGTGCTTCTCCAGCGCCTTCAGCAACTCACGTTCGGTAAGGGCAACCCCGTCGAGCAGCGGTTGGATCGCCTTGGCGATGGCCTCATGCTCGGCATTGCCTTCCTCGCTGTTCGGGGCGCTTTCAATGGCGCGGCGCAGGTTATCCGCCGTTCCCACCATGTCCGAGGCGAATTTGGTGATCGAGAAGGCGCGCGTATCCTGGATTTCGCGCTCGGTGCGCCGGCGCAGATTCTCCATCTCGGCCAGTGCGCGCAGAAGCCGGTCCTTGAGATCGGAATTGTCGCGCTCGAGCGCGGCGAGGCGCTCGCTTTCCGCCCTGGCCGCTTCGGGCGCGTGCGTGGCGTCACGTTTTTCCTCAGCACTCATCGTGTCATCCGTCCTTGCAAAGTGTCAAACCTTGGAAAGCATCCAAGCGTCTCGACGCGATATCGAGTTTCGAAGCCTCAAAATCAAGCCGCATCCGCCCCGGATTTCGTTGTTTTGCCCACCTGTCCGGGCCTTGCAAGCACGGCCAGCAGCTCCTTCTTCAGCCGCGCCTGCCGCGGCGGCTGGAGCAGCTTCCCGCCGGTGAGATCGGTGACGTAGAACACGTCCACCGCCTTCTCGCCATAGGTGACGATGCGAGCGGAATTGATGTTGAGGTTCTGCTTGCCGATCTCGGTCGTGAGCGCATAGAGCAGGCCCGGCCGGTCAAGACCGGTAACCTCCACCACGGTTGATTTGGCCGAAAGTTCATTGTCGATCACCACATCCGGTGCCACGGTGAATGCTTCCGAGACCGGAGCCTGCGCCGAGCGCGAGGCCACGATTTCCGGCAGCTTCACCTCGCCTTTCAGCGTCGCGATGATGTGACGGGCCACGCGATCCGCGCGGCGCAACTCGTCGGCATCCTGGGTGAAGGCGCGCGAGATGGTGATGGTATCGAGTGCGAAACCGTCATTGGTGGTGAAGATCTGCGCTTCGACGATGTTGGCGCCCGCCGCCGCGCAGGCACCGGTGACGATCGAAAGCAGGCGCGGATGGTCGATCGCCAGCACCACGAGTTCCGTTACGCCCCGGAAGCCGTCCGTCGTGAAATCGACCTGGAAATGGTCGCCGGATTTCATGCCCTTCTCGACCAGACGGGCATGGCGGATCTGGTTCGCAAGATCGACCTTGATCCAGTAGGCGGGGTTGTGGCGGCGCGCATAGGCCCTGAACTGCGCTTCCGACCAATCCGAGAGGCCCTTGCGCAACTCGGCAATCGCGGCCTCGATGCGCGCGGAGCGCTCGACCCCGCCGAGATCTCCGGTGATCACCATCTCCGTTTCGCGATAGAGCGCGCGCAGGAGCTGGCCCTTCCAGCCGTTCCAGACACCGGGGCCGACGCCGCGGATGTCGCAAACCGTGAGGATCAGGAGCAGTCGCAGGCGTTCCAGCGTCTGCACGGTGCCCACGAAGCTCTGGATGGTGCGCGGGTCGGAGATATCGCGGCTCTGCGCGGTCTGCGACATCACGAGATGGTTCTCCACGAGCCAGGCCACCAGCTCGGTTTCCTGCGGCGAGAGGCCGAGGCGCGGGCAGAGCGAGCGGGCGATGCGCGCGCCCACGAATTCATGCGCCTCGCGCCGGCCCTTGCCGATATCATGCAGGAAAAGCGCGACATAGAGCGCGCGGCGATTGGCGATGTTCGGCAACAGGTTGTGCGAGAGCGGGTGATCTTCCCCCAATTCGCCCGAATCGAGTTTCGCCAGCAGGCCGATGCAGCGCAGGGTGTGCTCGTCCACCGTGTAATGGTGGTACATCGAGAATTGCATCATGGAGCTGATGCGCTGGAATTCCGGGATGAAGCGGCCCAGAACGCCGGTCTCGTGCATCAGCCGCAGCACGGCTTCCGGGCTGTTGCGGGAGGTGAGGATCTCCAGGAACAGCCGGTTGGCTTCGGTATTGGCGCGCAGGGTTTCGGTGATCAGGCGCAGGTTCAGCGTCACTGCCCGCGAGGTTGCCGGGTGAAGGTCGAGCCGGTTCTGGTCCGCGAACCAGAAGAGCCGGATGAGGTTGACCGGGTCCTTTGCGAAGACATCCGGGCTTTCGATAGCGAGGCGGTTGTTTTCCACCCGGAAACCGGCCGTGCCAGCCAAGGCGCGCGAGCGGCGGCGGAGCCGGCCCATGAAGCGATCGAGCATGGCGCGGGGCTTCTTCTCGCGCATTTCGAGATCGGCGCAGAGAATGGCGGAGAGATCGCCCACTTCCTTTGCCACCAGAAAGTAATGCTTCATGAAGCGCTCGACCGCGCTCAGCGTGTCGCGGCCGTGATAGCCCATGCGCTGCGCGACAAGGCGTTGCATGTCGAAGGTGAGGCGCTCCTCCGGGCGCCCGGCCACGAAATGCATGTGGCAGCGCACGCGCCAGAGGAATTCCTCGCAGCGCTCGAACAGGCGCAACTCGCGGCGGGTGAACACACCCGCTTCCACGAGGCCTTCCACTGTCTTCACGCGGTAGACGAACTTGGCGATCCAGAAGAGCGTCTGCAGGTCGCGCTGGCCGCCCTTGCCTTCCTTCACGTTCGGCTCGACGAGATAGCGCGAGAGCCCGGCCCGCGCGATGCGCTCATCGCGCTCCGCGAGCTTCGCATGGGCGAATTCCGCCGCGCGGCCCGCGACGACCTCCTTGTCGAAGCGGGTCTCGAACTCGCGGAAAATCCGATCCTCGCCGGCAATGCGACGCGATTCCAGGAGTGCCGTGCGGATCGTCAGATCCTCGCGCCCCGTGCGGATGCATTCATCGATGGTGCGGGTGGAATGGCCGACCTTGAGGCCAAGATCCCACAGCACATAGAGCATCGCCTCCGCCACGTTCTCGGCCCAGGGAGTCGAGACCCGCAGCAGGAAGAGGACATCGGTATCCGAACCCGGCGCGAGCGTGCCGCGCCCGTAGCCGCCGACTGCCACGATGGCGAGATGCTCACCCGCGGAAGGGTTGGGATTCGGGTAGAGGCGCCTGGTCACGAGGTCGTAGAGCGCCGCGATCAAGCGGTCCTGCGCCACGCAGAGTGCGATGGCGCAGGCACGGCCTCCCTCGGCCGAGAGCAGCAATTCCGCCCGCTTGCGCGCATCGTTCAGGTAAATGCGCGCCCCGTTCAGGAAAGCCGCGCGCGCCGCCTCGCTATCGGGCGCAGCCTGCACACGCTCCAGCGGGAAGGGAGGAATCGCGGCCTCGGGCATGCGCTCAACTCCGCCCCAGGCGATGTTCGATCGCATCCCAGATATCGACTGCGAGATCCGGCCCGCCAAGGCGCTTGATTCCGCGCAGGCCCGTCGGCGAGGTCACGTTGATTTCGGTCAGGTTGCCGTCGATCACGTCGATGCCCACGAAGATGAGCCCGCGTTCCTTCAGCACCGGGCCGATCCGCGCGCAGATTTCCTTCTCGCGCGGCGTAAGGTCGGTCACCTGCCCGGCACCGCCCCGAACAAGATTGGCGCGAATGTCGCCCGCCGCCGGCACGCGATTGAGCGCACCCTTCGCGATGCCATCGACCAGGATGATGCGCTTGTCGCCGGCCTTCACCGCCGGGAGGAACTTCTGGATCATCCAGGGCTCGCGGCTGAGGCCCGCGAAGAGATCGAAGAAGCCGTTGAAATTCTCGTCATCCCGGCCGACCTTGAACACGCCCGCGCCGCCATTGCCGTAGAGCGGCTTCATCACGAGATCACCATGCTCGGCGCGGAAGGCCTCGATCTCCTGCCGGTCGCGGCTCACGAGTGTGGGCGGCATGAGGTCCGGAAATTCGTTGACGAGGATCTTCTCCGGCGCGTTGCGCACGGAGGTGGGGTCGTTCACCACCAGCGTCTTTGGGTGGATGCGGTCCAGCAGATGCGTCGCCGTGGTGTAGTTCATGTCGAAGGGTGGGTCCTGCCGCATCAAGACGACATCGAAGGTGCCGAGATCGACGCGCGTTTCCGCGCCAAGCTCGGCGTGGTTGCCCTTCTCGTCGCGCACGCGAACGGGCCGCACGCGGGCCGTGAGGTGATTATCCTTCAGCGACATCTGTTCGGGGCCATAGACCACCATGTCATGCCCGCGTGCTTCCGCTTCGAGCATCAGGGCGAAGGTGGAATCGCCGGTGATATTGATCTTCTCGATGGGGTCCATCTGGACCGCGACGCGTAAGCTCATGGGAGGTGCCTGGTTCATCAGAAGGACTGCCCATCAGTCGAGGGCCAATTCGCCGATCGCCTTGATATGGCGAGGAAGCGCGCCGGGTGCAATGAGGATCGCATCGCAGCGGATGGTTTCGGGCATGGCGGGCATGCCTGCGAGGAAGGCTCGCGCGCCCCGCCCGATGCGGGCAAGCTTTTGCGGGGTGAGGGTGATCAGCGCGTCATCCAGTGTCGCACGCGCCTTCACCTCGACGAAGATGAGCGTGCCGCCGCGCTTGGCCACGAGGTCGATCTCGGCACCGGCCGCCAGGAAGCGCCGCGCGAGGATGCGATAGCCCTTGAGGCGCAGGAGGATTTCCGCCCAGAATTCGGCATCGAGCCCGAAGAGATAGGCTGCGCGCCGATCCATGCGCCTAATCCTTTTCCGAGAGGCGCAGCGCGCGGGCATAGACCTCACGGCGCCTGAGCCCCATTTCGCCCGCCACGATCTCCGCCGCATCGCGCTGCGAGTGTTTCTCGAGCGCCGCGCGCAGGGCTGCGTCGATGCGCTCGTCGCCCGCCGGCCCTTCCGCCTCCGGCGGCCCGATCACCAGCACGATCTCGCCCTTTGGCGGGCCTTCCACCGCCAGAGCCGCTGCGAGATCCGGCAGGGTGCCCCGCCGCACGGTTTCGAATTTCTTGGTGAGTTCGCGCGCAAGCGCCACCTCGCGGTTGCCGAGCAGGCTCGCGAGATCGGCCATGGTTTCGGCCACCCGGTGCGGAGCCTCGAACAACACAAGCGTTGCGCGAATGCCGGAAACTTCACGAATGCGGCGCCGCCTTTCGCCCGCCTTCGCCGGCAGGAAGCCTTCGAAGAAGAAGCGATCGGCTGGAAGCCCGGCAAGCACAAGGGCGGCGAGAACAGCGGAAGCGCCGGGCTCGGTCGTCACCGGCAAACCTTCGGCGCGGGCGGCGCGGGCGAGCCTCTGGCCGGGATCGGAGATCATCGGTGTGCCGGCATCGCTCACCAGCGCCAGCGTTTCACCCCCCTTGAGACGCGCGAGAAGACCCGCTTCCTCCCGTGCCGCGTTGTGTTCATGATAGGCATGAAGGTGCGTGGTGATGCCGAAATGGGTGAGAAGCCCTTTCGTGACGCGCGTATCCTCCGCGAGGACAAGATCAGCCCCTGCGAGCGTGTCGAGCGCACGGAGGGTGATGTCCCGCAGATTGCCGATTGGGGTCGCCACGAAATGCAGACCCGGCTCGACCGGCCCGGCCTCGAAACGTTCGCCCCGGATCAGGTAATGCGCCATGCGCCGCCCTTGCTGGCCTGCCCCGCCTCGCCCTGACCCATGGCATGCGGGCCATCCCTCTCCAAGCACGGGATGACGGTTTTCCGCAAGCCGTGGCTTTGCAGGCCTTGCGGCTGACAAAGTTAACGATTCTTTGTCAGGGTTAGGCAGATAGATGGTATTTCGAAAGGCTTTGGCATCGGTCTGCGATCAGCGCGCTCGGCGCTGCCGGTCCGGAGCATCGGAGAAGGAGGCGGAAGGATGCAATGGGATCTTTCCCGGGCCGGCCGGCTCGGCGTAAGCCTGATATTGGCCGGGTTTCTCGCAGGCTGCGCAGGCTCTCCCCTGGATTCGCTCGGCCTTTCGTCCGATAATGAGCAGGTTCAGCCCCAGAATGCCGCCGGTGACGTGATCGGCAATGGCTCGGTGAAGGTTGCCCTCATCCTGCCGATCTCCTCTCAGAACGGTCAGGCCGCCGCTCAGAGCCTTCGCAATGCTGCCGAACTCGCGGTGGAGGATTTCTCCGGCGGCAATGCGGCCTCGTCCAATATCCAGATCATCGTGAAGGATGATCGCGGAACACCCGAAGGCGCCCGGCTCGCGGCGCAGGAAGCGCTGCAGGAGGGGGCGGAAATCGTGCTCGGCCCGCTCT
>JADCCH010000196.1 GCA_020252865.1 Methylobacterium sp. | reverse complement strand
TTGCGGGACATGGGACGCGTCCTTTCAAGACGGAAATGACAGTTAGCGGCTGAGCGCGCTTTCGGAGAGGCTCGCCTGCGGCGCGACGGGGCCGGCGATGGTGATCTGGGCGGGACCGGTGACGACGCCCTCCACGACCTTCTTGGATTGCAGGTTCTGCACCTTCACCGCATCCCCCATCGAGCCGGAGCCCTGGGCGCGGCCGCGCATGGTCAGCGTCAGGCCTTTCGTGGCGTAGGTGACCGAGACAAGGCTCGATTTCTCCACGAGGATCGGCTTTGCGAGATCGGCCGAGCGGATCATCTCGCCGGCCTTCAATGCGCGCCGCGGTACCATGCCGATGAGATCGGAAAGAGGGCGCACCACATCCGCACCCACCTGCGCGGCCGGGCGTTTCACCATCACGAGGTCCTTCGCCTGGATGGCGTCCCCGCGGTCGAGATCGCCGACCGGAACCGCCACCTCGCGCATTTCCACGATGCCGCCGGTGACCGTCCAGCCCTCCAGGCCGTCGAGTCCGCCGGCGAGCGTCAACCGGGCCTCGAAGCGGCCGGTCCGCACGTCGCGGTTGAACTGTGCAACCTTGATGGCTTCGCCGCGTGACGCATCGACAAGGCGCGCCGGATGGTGATCGTCAAGGATGATTTCGAGATTTCCGAGTGCACCGCGCTCGGCGGCGAGGCGGGCGATAGCCTGCTGCATATCCTCCCGGCTGATGGTGCGGCCGGGACGGGTGATGGTGACCGCAACGACATCCCCGGTCTCGATGCCCCGGATACCCAGCTCGCGGGCTGCATCGAGGATGCGATCGGCGCGGATCGTGCCGCGATGGCCCGGCTGGGGCGCGCGGAACATGGCCACGGCCCCTTTCTCGCCGACGCCTTCGACGAGCTGGTCGAGCCGGATCGTCTCGCCGGTCACGGTGATCTCGGATTTCAGGCGCATCGCTTCCTGCGCGAGGGCGGAGCCGCCCGCGAGCAGGGCCGCGAGCAGGCCGGTGGCAAGGGTGAGGGGAAGCAAACGCGGGGTCATGATAGCTTACTCCTCAGCCGCGGAACAGGTTGGAGGTCGCCTGGAGCATCTGGTCCGCTCCGGTGATGACTTTCGAATTCAGCTCGTAGGCGCGCTGGGCCTGGATCATCGCGGCGATCTCGGTCACCGCGTTGACGTTCGATTCTTCCAGGTAGCCCTGCTGCAGGTTGCCGAAGCCTTCCGAGCCCGGTGTGCCATCGATGGCGGGGCCGGAGCCGGGCGTTTCGAGGAACAGGTTGTCACCGATCGATTCGAGGCCAACCTTGTTGACGAAGCGGCTCATGGTGATCTGGCCCAGCGCCTGCGGCTGGATCTGGGCCGGCAGCATCGCCGAGACCTGGCCCAACTGGTTGACCGAGACGCTCGTCGCATCCTGCGGCACGGTGATTCCGGGATCGACCAGATAGCCGTCCTTGGTGGTCAGCCGGCCCTGGCTGTCGGTCTCGAAGCCGCCGTCACGGGTATAGGCGGTGCGGCCATCGGGCAGCTGGATGCGGAAGAAACCTTCACCGCGGATCGCCATGTCATAGGTGCGCTCCGTGTTGGTCACGTTGCCCTGGCTCATGATGCGGGGCGTGGCGACGGTCTTCACGCCCGAGCCGACGAACAGGCCGGCCGGAGACTGCGTGTTCTGGTCCGAGGTGGGCGCGCCGGAGCGGCGCTGGTGTTCATAGAGCAGGTCCTGGAAATGGATGGTCTGCCGCTTGAACCCCGTCGTTCGCATGTTCGCGACGTTGTTCGAAATGACTTCGACGTTCTTTTCCTGCGCCATCATGCCGGTGGCAGCGGTGTAGAGAGCACGCATGGGACTGGCCTTTCAGGTTCAGTTTCAGATGGGCTCGCCGAGCTTCTGAATCGCGGACCGACGGGTTTCGTCGGTGCGCGACATCAGGCTCGCGACACTTTGATAGGCGCGGTTGACCTCGATCATCCGGCTGATCTCGAGCACCGGCTTGACGTTGGAGCGTTCGACAAATCCCGCTTGCACGCGGGCCTGCGTCACCGTCTCGGCCTGTTGGCTCGTCGAGAAGAGGTTTGCGCCGACATTCTCGAGGGCCTGCGGGTTGGGAAAGCGCACGACCCGAAGGCGGCCGCGCGAGCCGTTGCTGGTCGCCACCGTGCCGTCGCCGGCGATGGAGATTTGCGAGTCATTCTGCGAAAACTGGAAGTTGCCCTGTTCGCCCAGCAGTGGAAAGCCGTCGGAATTGACAAGCTCGCCATTGGCATTGAGCATCATCGCCCCGTTGCGGGTGTAGCGCTCGCCCTGCGGGGTCTGCACCACGAAGAAGCCTTCGCCCGAGATGGCAACGTCCAGCGGATTATTGGTGGGTTCGAGCGTGCCGCCGGAAAGATCCAGCGGCGTGCCGCGATCGATCACGAAGGAAACGCGCCGGTCTTCGCCGCGGCGGAACGTATCCGCGCTGGCAACCGGCATCTGGAACTCACGCGATTGCGAGATTCGACGCTTGAACCCATTCGTATTGGCGTTCGCGACATTATTTGCGATGATGTCCATCTCACGCCGCAGCGCCGTCTGGCGCGAAAGCGCGATCAGAAGCACGTTCTCCATGCCCCATCTCCTCGGTTTTCCTGTCGCCGATCTCTCGCTCCCCAGCGCAGATCCTTGACACTGGCATCATCGAACCAAGGATCGTGCCAGAATGCCGCTCTGATAAAATCCGAATAAATTCAGCGGTATGATCTTCTTCTCCCCTTGACGCGCATCCGTCATGGATTGCCTCTCGGCAGAAATGAACAGGCAAAATTTGCCGGTTCGGGCGATAAAGAAATCCTTCGTTAACCAAGCTCCCCCAAGGTCGGGGTCAAGGCGCTCCGCGAGGCGCCGGGCGATTCCGGAAGAAGCCGGAAGGGCCCGCGAGGCGCGGGGAGCAAGGACAAATCCGGGATGTCCCGGTTCCAGGGTGATCCAATGGTTGCGAACACCGCAAAGCCTGATGAAATCCCCGCAGACGGCAAGGCTGCCGGCTCCGGAGGGCGCAAGAAACTCATTGTGATTTCCGTTGTTTCGGCCCTGCTCGCGGCGGGTGCGGGCGGCGGCTATTACTTCTGGCAGCGTTCGAAAGCTGCGGAGGTCGACAAGGCTGCGCAGCTGAAGAAGAAGGCGTTCTTCTTCGATCTGCCGGAAATCACCGTGAACCTCGCGAGTGCGCCTGGGCAGGAGCGCCCGGCCTATCTGCGCCTCAAGCTTGCGCTCGAGGTCGATGACCAGAAGATCATCGCCGAGATCCAGCCGCTCATGCCCCGCGTGATCGACAGCTTACAGGTTTTCCTGCGCGAACTGCGACCCACGGATCTCGAGGGTTCGGCAGGGCTTTACCGGCTGAAGGAAGAACTCGTGCGCCGTGTGAACGCATCGATCTATCCCGCGCGCATCGAGGCCATTCTCTTCAAGGACGTGCTGGTTCAGTGAGTTTTTGACCTGAATGGTCAAGGAGACGACAGTGGCTGATACGCCGGATACTACTCAGGATGATCTCGCCGACGAATGGGCTCGTGCGCTGGGTGATGCCGGCCTCGAGGATGCCGATGCGGCGAGTTCGGGCAAGTCCAAGGAAGCGGGCCTCGAACTCGATCTTGGCACCGGCCTTTTCCTCGACCAGGAAGAGGTGGACACGATCTTCGGCTTCGACCCCGAGGATGCCGACCAGTCGAAGCAGAATGGTGTGCGCGCCATCGTCGATTCAACGGTCGTCTCCTATGAGCGTCTGCCGATGCTCGAGATCGTTTTCGACCGCCTGGTTCGAACGCTCACGACCACCTTGCGCTCCTTCTTCTCGGATAATGTGGAAGTCAGCCTCGATGATGTGACAAGTGTGCGCTTCGGTGATTACGTCTCCTCGCTGCCGCTGCCGACCATCCTCGCGGTTTTCAAGGCGGAGCCCTGGGAGAATTTCGGCCTCATCACCATCGACAGTGACCTGATCTATCTCGTGATGGATGTGCTGCTCGGTGGCCGCCGCGGCAGCTCCACTTTCCGCATCGAGGGCCGGCCCTACACCACTGTCGAGGTGAACCTCGTTCGCCGCCTGCTGGATATCGTTCTGCAGGAGGCCGAGCAGGCCTTCCAGCCGCTCTCGCCGGTGAAGTTTATCCCGGAGCGCATCGAAACCAACCCGCGCTTCGCTTCCATCACGCGTCCTGCCAACGCGGCGATCCTCATCGCGCTCGCGATCGACCTCGAGGGTCGCGGCGGGCGGGTGGAAATCCTGCTGCCCTATGCCACGATCGAGCCGATCCGCGAGTTGCTGCTCCAGTCCTACATGGGCGAGAAGCTCGGCCGCGACCACATCTGGGAAGGCC
>JADCCH010000195.1 GCA_020252865.1 Methylobacterium sp. | reverse complement strand
GCACCGGAGCACCAGAAGATCTTCGAAGATATCCAGGCCATCAAGTGAGCGGCCGCCAGTCGCCGACGCGCCTGATCGAGCATGCCGTGGCGGTGATGCTGGTGCTGCTGCTGATCGGGGGCATGGCCAACATCGTTCTCCGGCTGACGGATGGCGGGGGGCTGATCTGGTTCAACGATTTGTCGCGGTACCTGCTCGTCTGGGCGACCTTCCTTGGCGCGGCGGCGGCCTCCTTCCACCGCGCCCACATCACCGTGAATGAGCAGCTGCCCGAGGGGCTGCCGCCTTCCGTCAGGAGGATCGCGCAGTTGCTGCGTCATCTCGTGGTGATCCTGTTCCTTGCGGTCGTGATCCATGAAGGCGCGCGGCTGACGGCCCAGGTTTCGAGGCAGGGCTTCCTGACGGTACGCTGGCTTTCTCTCGGCTTCGGCTATGTCGCGCTGCCGCTATCGGCCCTGCTCATGCTGATCGCGGCTGTGCTCTGGGCCATCCGGGACTTGCGCGGTGACGGGGCTGGCCGATGATCCTGTTCGTCGTCATGTTCCTGCTGGTCTTCGTCGGCGTGCCGATCGCCTTCGCGATGGGCGCTGCCTCGGTTCTGCAGCTTCTTCTCATGGGCGATGTTTCGCAACTCGCCTGGGTTCCGAAGAAGATGGTGGAAGGGCTGGCCTCCTTTCCGCTTCTCGCAGTTCCGTTTTTCATTCTTGCGGCGGAGCTGATGAACAGCGCCGGCATCGCGGAGCGGATCTTCCGCTTCGCCCATGCCCTCGCGGGATCGGTTCGCGGGGGCCTCGGGCAGGTCAACATCGTGGGGAGCGTCATCTTTTCGGGCATGTCCGGGTCGGCGATCGCCGATACCGCCGGCCTCGGAAAGCTCGAGATCAAGGCGATGACAGACGAAGGCTATGACGCGCCGTTCGCAGCCGCGATCACCGCGGCATCCGCCACCGTCGGCCCCATCATCCCGCCGAGCATTCCGCTCGTGATCTATGGCGTCATCGCGGAAGAATCGGTCGCCAAGCTGCTGATTGCGGGGACCATCCCCGGGGTGCTGATCGCCATCGTCCTGGCGATGGTCGTTTACTGGCGCGCGCGGCAACGAAACTATCCGCGGCACGGCACCTTCAGCCTCGGTCGCATCATGGTCGCCTTCAAGCAGGCTTTCCTTGCCCTGATGACGCCCGTGATCCTCATTGGCGGCATCCTCTCGGGATGGTTCACGCCGACCGAGGCGGCGATCGTTGGCGCCACCTATGCGCTTGGCTTGACTGTCTTCGTTTATCGCGAAATGTCGCCGCGGGAGCTTTGGGAGGTCTTTATCCGGGCGGGCGTGGAGTCAGGCAAGGTGCTGATCATCGTCTGCATGGCCTACCCGGTGACGCTGGTGCTCACCGCGATGGAACTGCCCCAGCAGTTCGTGAGCTTCTTCGTTGGTCTCAGCGACAGCAAGTTCGTGTTCCTGATCCTGACCAATCTCGTGCTGCTGGTTCTTGGCTGCGTGATGGAATCGGTTTCCGCGCTGATCATCGTGGTGCCGCTGCTTCTGGCCGCGGCCCAACAATTCGGCGTCGACCCCATCCATTTTGGCGTCATCGTGGTCATGAACCTGATGATCGGCCTCATTACCCCGCCTTTCGGCCTCAACATCTTCATTACATGCCAGATCGCCGGCATCCGGCAGGGTGCGTTCGTTCGCGAGGCCGTGCCCTTCTACATCGTGCTCCTGGCAGCGCTCGCCGTGGTCACCTTCGTGCCTTCCCTGTCCACCTGGCTGCCAGCCCACGCCTTTTCCCGATAGCCCGAGGAGAATATTGATGCCCTACGTCCAAAGCTGGTCGGAACTGCCGGAGGTCGAGGTGCTGCCCGGAAATTTCCGGCGCTCCGCCGCCGGCATGAAGTCCAGCATCAACCGCATCCGGATGGTTCATCCCTCGTCCACGCCGCTGCATCACCATGTCGAGGAAGAGCAGATGGTGATGATGCTCGCGGGCGAGATGGACGTGACCATCGGCGAGGAGGTCATTCGCCTGAAGGCTGATCAGGTCTGCGTCATTCCGGCCGGCACGCCGCATCGCTTCCAGAGCGTCGCCGGGACCTGCAGCTTCCTCGAGACATTCGCGCCGCCACGCTTCCAGAACCTCATCGGCTTCCTCGGCAAGGTTTTTTGACCATGATCAGCATCGACAGCAACATCCTCGTCGAGACCGAATATCTCGGCTCCAACAACTCGATCATCGTGACGCGCGAGGGCGTGGTCCTGGTGGATTCGCCGCATCGTCCAAGCGACGCGCTCCGCTGGCGGCGGATCGCGGAAGGGGCCGGCACCGTCCGCTATCTGCTCAACACCGACCATCATCCGGATCATACGATCGGCAACTTCTTCATGCCCGGCACCGTCGTCGCGCACGAGATGACGCGCGAGCGCCTGATCAGCGTAGGGCCGACGCGGCAGTATCTCGATGATCTCTTCGCGGTGATCGACCCCGCGGCTCAGATGTACATGGCGAGCTACGCGGCGCGCCTGCCCGAGATCACTTTTTCGCAGTCCCTGACGCTTCATGTCGGCGGCCTCGATTTCGTCATGAGCCATCTGCCGGGCCACACACTGAACTCCACGCTGATCTACATCCCGCAGCAGCAGGTCGCTTTCACCGGAGACCTCGTCTGCGAGGCTGGTTTGCCAGCCTTCATCGAGGCGGACACCTTCGCCTGGATCGAGGCCGTGAAGGTGATCGAGCGCATGGATATCCGCTACATCGTGCCGGGGCACGGCAAGGTCACGGACAAGTCCATGGCGCGCATCTTCCGCGGCTGGATGGAGGATATCGTCGGCGAAGTCGGCCGTCGGATCGACGCGGGGCAGTCGAAGGAGCAGATTGCGCGCGAGGTCACCTACGAGGACCGCATCCATATCGCGACAGGCGAAAGCCCCGGCTACCCGCAGCATCTCATCGATTTCTTCATGGCGAAGAGCATCGAGACCATCCATGACCACATCCTCGCGCGCCGCGCCACCTGATATCGCGGGATGCAGTCCGCAGCATTTCGAGAAGGAAGGTCATGTCCGCCATCATTCCCATTTCGGTTGGTTCGCTCGCGGAGGAGGCCTTCACGAAGCTGGTGCAGGCCATTACCGCAGGCGAATTCAAGCCGGGCGAACGTCTGTCGGAAGCCCATCTCGCGCGGCAGCTCGGCATCAGCCGGGGGCCGCTCCGCGAAGCACTGGGCCGGCTCGAGGGCAAGCTCGTTGAGCGCACGCCGCGCGTCGGCGTACGGGTGATCGCCTTGTCGCGGCCGGATCTGGACCAGTTGCTCACGATCCGCGAGGCGCTGGAGGGCATGGGTTGCAGGCTCGCGGCGCAGCGGGTGACGGACCGGGACATCCGCCAACTGACGGATCTTCTCGCCAATCATGGCAGCGATCCGAAGGTTCTGAATGCGAAGGGTTACTTCCAGCGCACCAGCGACGATGATTTCCACCTGCAGATCATGCGCTGCGCCCGCAACGAGCGGCTCGAGGCGCTGCTGATGGAAGGCCTCTATTATCAGCTCAGGCTCTACCGCTACCAGAGCAGCGAACGGCCGGGCCGGGCGCAGCAGGCCTACGACGAGCATGTGGAGATCGTGAGGGCGCTTTCCGCCCGCGATCCCGATCGTGCCGAGCAGGCGATGCGCCGCCACATCCGCCACGCCCATGCCAGCCTCGCCGGTGCCTTCGTCGAGGCGGCCGCGACATCGCGATCGACCGGTGGCCGATCCGTCGCGCGTCAGGCGCGTCTTCCCCGCCGCGTTCGCGCGGCCGGCTTTTGACCTCCCCGCGAGCCCGCTTTCGTCAAGCGATAATTTTAGCGCTTGGTTATTGTCATCTGTTGACAGTTTTCCGTCAAGCTGACACGTTTCCCGGTAAGGGCGTTCCCGTTATCCGCTCCGGGAGGAGCAGGATCGCGGCCGTGACGCCGGCTGGCGCAGGCCGCGCCGCCCACGAACGGATGGGGGACAATGCCAAGGGCGGATGATCGCTCCGGAACCGGTCGGGAGGCGCACGGCGAGTCGCGTTCCCATCGGCTCTCCGCTCTCTCCTTCACGCTGAATTTCTGCATGCTTCCGGCCTCCGGGCCCGTTCTGCATGCGGGCAGGCCCTTCGACATGTCCGGCAGCGATGCGGACGTGATGAGCACAGCGGAGCGCATCGAAGCGCGCGCCGCGATTTCGACCTGACCGACCATGATCGACAACAACCATCAGGCAGGCAGCATAGAGGATGGACAGATGACGAAGCTGAGAGGATCAAGCAGGCGCTTGTTGTTCCTGGCCGCGACCGCCCTTGCGGTAGGCATTGGCCTTGGAGGTGCGGGTCCTGGCGCTGCACAGGAAGCCCTGAAATTCGGTCTGGCCTTGCCGCTCACCGGCGCGCAGGCGCTTTACGGCCAGGACCAGATCACGGCCGCCGAAATGGCTGTCGCCGACATCAACAAGGCTGGCGGCGTCAACGGCAAGAAACTGGAGATGGTCGTCCTCGACACCCAGGCCGATCCGCAGGTCGGGATCAACGCCGTGAACAGGCTCGTGCGAGTGGAGAAAGTGCCGGTCTTTGTCACGGGCTTTTCGGGTGTCGTGAAGGCCGTCGCGCCGATCGCGAATGACAACAAGGTCGTGGAGCTTTCCGTCGGCGCCAACTCGCCCTCGGTCGCGCAGCTCGGCGACTACGTCTACACGACCTATCCGCTCGCCGACATCGATGTCACGGCCCTCGCCAAATATGTCCACAAGGACCTTGGCAAGAAGCGTGCGGCTATCCTCTACATCAACGACGAGACCGGCACTGTCGCGGCTGGTGTCTTTCGCAAGACCTTCACCGATGCGGGCGGGCAGGTCGTGGCCTTCGAGGCCTATGATCCGAAGGCGACCGACTTCACCGGCCAGATCCTGAAGGTGCGCGCCTCCAATCCGGACATGATCCACATCCACGGACTTGTCGCCGATACGCCGCAGGTCATCGCGCAGATGCGCCAGCTCGGCCTGAACCAGACCGTGACCTCGTACGCGGCCATCTACAATCCGCGCCTGATCCAGTCGCTGGGCAAGGGGGCCGAGGGCATCATCGTCACCTCGCTGGCGCCCGGACCGTCCGACAGCCCGAAGGTGAAGGAATATGTCGACCGCTGGCAGAAGGAGAAGAACCGCGAGCCGAATGGTCTGCCCTACACGCAGTATCTCTATGATGCGCCTTACCTCGTCGCGCAGGTTTTCGGCTCGCTCGACAAGAAGGGCAAGAAGATCACTGGCGAGTCCTTCCGCGAGGAGATGCTGGCGATCAGGACCTTCGATCTGCCGGTGACCGGCAAGACCGAGATCCTGCCGAACCACACCGTGACGAAGCCCGTCTACCTGATGGAGGTCAAGGACGGTCAGTGGGTCCGCAAGGCCATTGTTGAGTAATCCGCAGCCGCCCGCTGCGCCGGACAAGCGGCGGGCGGCCATCCACGTTTTCGCCATGGAGGGCACGTGATGCTCGATCCCATCATTCTGGGGCAGATCGGCTGGACGTCGCTGGCGACCACGAGCTATTATGTGCTCTTCGCCGTTGCTTTCTCGCTCGTCCTCAAGGTCAACCGTCTGTTCAACTTCACGCAGGCGGCGGCAATGAGCATCGCCTTCTATGCAGCCTACGCCACGGTGAACCTGGCCGGGCTGCCGCTCGTCCTCGGGCTTGGCGTGTCGCTTGCGGCGGTCCTGCTTTTCTCCTGGGTCATTGAAACCTATGGCTTCTCCATCCTGCGCGAGAAGAAGGCCTCGGTCCTCTTCATCTTTATCTTCACCTTCATGGTTTCGGAGTTCGTTGCCTATCTTCTGATGCTGACGTTCGGCACCTGGCCGACAACGATCTTCAAGACGCTGCTCTGGCCGGTGACTCTCGTCGGCAATATTGCGGTCAGCCACTGGGACGTGCCCGCGATCGCATCCGCCGCCGCCTGCTGCCTGCTGCTGGCGCTTTTCCTGCGCTTCACGCGCTGGGGCCAGTTCATGATCGCGGTGTCGGACAATCCCGATCTTGCCGAGCTCTACGGCATCGACAAGCGCAAGGTCTTCCTTCTCGCCGTGATGATCGCGGGTGCGCTCTGTGCCGTCGGAATGATCCTGTACGGAAGCCGTTCTCAGGTGCAGCCCAAGACATCGCTGGAGTTGATGCTCTTCGCGACGGTCGCGACGATTGTCGGAGGCATAGGCAACATCTGGGGTGCCGCCATCGCCGCGATCGCTCTCGGATTCGTGCAGAATGCGAGCGTGCTCTTCATCCCCTCGCAGCTGCAGGGGCTGCTGCTCTACGGCTTCCTGTTCGTGGCGATCATCTTCTTCCCGGCCGGTCTCAAGCTGCCGGAGCGCAAGCGGACTTTCGAATCCAAGACCCGCCAGATCACACCGGCCTCGGGCGGCGCGAGCCCCGCCGAAAAGCTGGCCGAGTGAGGAGAGCATCATGGACTTCTTCTATGTCGTGGTGATCATGGTCGGGATCTACGTGATCCTCTCCACCAGCTTCAATTTCGTGATTGGCTATGGCGGCCTGATATCGGTGGCGCATCCGGCCTTCTTCGCGCTGGGTGCCTATGCTTCCGGGATCCTTGCCCGCGACCTTGGCTGGCCGGTGCTGCTGACCATGCCGATCGGTGCCATGTTCGCCTTCGCCTCGTCGCTGCTGATCTCGCTGCCTTCGCTGCGCGTGTCGGGCGACTACCTGATGATCGCCTCGATCGGCTTCCAGCTCGGCCTT
>JADCCH010000194.1 GCA_020252865.1 Methylobacterium sp. | reverse complement strand
AGAGGTCGCCTCGGCGGCCGAGAGATGAAAAGGGCATCGAATGCCGACTATTAGCCAGCTGATCCGGAAGGCCCGGAGCGCGCAGAAGACCCGGGACAAGGCTCCTGCGCTTCAGTCGTGCCCGCAGAAACGCGGCGTCTGCACCCGCGTCTACACCACGACCCCGAAGAAGCCGAACTCGGCGCTTCGCAAGGTCGCGAAGGTGCGTCTGACGAACGGCTACGAGGTCATCGGCTACATTCCAGGGGAAGGCCATAACCTTCAGGAGCATTCCGTGGTTATGATTCGCGGCGGCCGTGTGAAGGACCTTCCGGGTGTGCGCTATCACATTCTGCGCGGCGTGCTCGATACGCAGGGCGTCAAGGACCGCAAGCAGCGTCGTTCGAAATACGGCGCGAAGCGGCCGAAGTAAGGGGTTATCGACATGTCTCGTCGTCACGCAGCTGAGAAGCGCGAGATCATTCCGGATGCCAAGTTTGGCGATATCGTCGTGACCAAGTTCATGAACGCGGTCATGCATGAGGGCAAGAAGTCGGTTGCCGAGGGCATCGTTTATGGAGCCTTCGACATCATCGAAGCCCGCGGCAAGGCCGATCCCCTGCCGATGTTCAAGCAGGCGCTCGACAATGTCGCGCCGGCGGTGGAAGTCCGGTCGCGTCGTGTCGGCGGTGCCACTTACCAGGTGCCGGTCGAGGTTCGCCCGGAGCGCCGCCAGGCGCTGGCGATCCGCTGGATCATCACGGCCGCCCGCGGACGCAACGACAAGACGATGGTGGAGCGTCTCTCGGCCGAGCTTCTCGATGCCGCCAACAACCGCGGTGCCGCTGTGAAGAAGCGCGAAGAGACTCACCGGATGGCGGAAGCCAATCGCGCCTTCTCGCATTACCGCTGGTAACCCGTTTCGCGCTGACGAGGATCTGACATGCCCCGCCAATACCCGCTCGAGGATTACCGCAACTTCGGCATCATGGCCCATATCGATGCCGGCAAGACGACGACCACCGAGCGTATTCTTTACTATACCGGCAAGAGCCACAAGATTGGTGAAGTGCACGAAGGTGCTGCGACCATGGACTTCATGGAGCAGGAGCAGGAGCGCGGCATCACGATCACATCGGCCGCGACGACTGCCTTCTGGCAGGGCCGCGACGGCAAGAAGAAGCGCCTGAACATCATCGACACCCCGGGCCACGTTGATTTCACGATCGAGGTCGAGCGTTCGCTGCGCGTGCTCGATGGCGCGGTCTGCGTTCTGGATTCGAACCAGGGCGTCGAGCCGCAGACGGAGACCGTCTGGCGTCAGGGCGACAAGTACAGGGTTCCCCGGATCGTCTTCGCCAACAAGATGGACAAGACGGGCGCGGATTTCTACAAGTGCCTCGATGACATCGTGAAGCGCCTTGGCGCGAAGCCGGTCGCGATCCAGCTGCCGATCGGCGCTGAAGCGGAGTTCAAGGGCGTCATCGACCTCATCCGCATGAAGGGCGTGGTCTGGGATGATGACCAGCTTGGTGCGTCCTATCGCGACATCGAGATCCCGGCGGACATGGTCGAGAAGTCGAAGCAATATCGCGAGCAGATGGTGGAAGCCGCCGTCGAGATGGATGACGCCGCGATGGAAGCTTACCTCGACGGCAACGAGCCCGACGAGGAGACGCTCCGCCGCTGCATCCGCAAGGCCGTGCTGACCAGCGCCTTTTATCCCGTTCTCTGCGGTTCTGCCTTCAAGAACAAGGGCGTGCAGACGCTTCTTGATGCGGTTGTCGACTTCCTGCCGTCTCCGCTCGATCGCCCGGCGATCAAGGGCATCGACGGCAAGACCGAGCAGGAGACGGTTCGTCCGGCCTCCGACGACCAGCCTCTCTCGATGCTCGCCTTCAAGATCATGGACGACCCCTATGGCGTCCTGACCTTCTGCCGCATTTATTCGGGCAAGCTCGAATCCGGTTCCACGCTTCTGAACGCGACGCGCGAGAAGCGCGAGCGCATCGGCCGCATGCTGCTGATGCACGCGAACAACCGCGAGGAAATCAAGGAAGCTTATGCCGGCGACATCATCGCGGTGGTCGGCCTGAAGGAATCCCGCACCGGCGATACCATCTGCGATCCGAATGCGCCCGTCATTCTCGAGCGCATGGAGTTCCCGGAGCCCGTCATCGAGATGGCGGTCGAGCCGAAGTCGAAGGGCGACCAGGAAAAGATGGCCATCGCACTCGGCAAGCTCGCGGCGGAGGACCCGTCCTTCCGTGTGTCGACCGACCAGGAATCCGGCCAGACCATCATCAAGGGCATGGGCGAGCTTCACCTCGACATCAAGGTCGACATCCTGAAGCGCACCCACAAGGTGGAAGTGAATGTGGGCGCGCCGCAGGTGGCCTATCGGGAAACCATCACCCGCTCCGTGGATCATGATTACACCCACAAGAAGCAATCGGGTGGGTCGGGCCAGTTCGCCCGCATCAAGTTCACGGTCGCGCCGAACGAGGCGGGCAAGGGCTTCGAGTTCGAGTCGAAGATCATCGGCGGCACGGTTCCGAAAGAGTTTATTCCGGGCGTCGAGAAGGGCCTGGAGAGCGTCATCGGTTCGGGGCCCCTCGCGGGTTTTCCGGTTGTGGACGTGAAGGTCACGCTGACGGACGGCGCCTATCACGAGGTTGATTCTTCGGCCATCGCCTTCGAAATCGCCGCCCGCCAGGGGCTGCGCGAGGCCTTCCAGAAGAAGGAAGCCGGCGCGGTTCTGCTCGAGCCGATCATGAAGGTCGAGGTGGTGACGCCGGAAGACTTCACGGGTTCGGTCATCGGCGACCTGAATTCGCGGCGCGGCCAGATCCAGGGTCAGGACATGCGCGGCAACGCGAATGTCGTGAACGCCATGGTCCCGCTCGCCAACATGTTCGGCTACGTGAACACGCTGCGCTCCTTCAGCCAGGGCCGCGCGTCGTTCTCGATGTCGTTCGACCATTACGCCGAAGTGCCGCGCAACGTCGCGGACGAGGTGATCGCCAAATACGCGTAATCCTTTACGCGACCTGAAACATTCAGGCGGACCCGAAAGGTTCGCCACCTCATCCGGAGAAGAGTTCGATGGCCAAGGAAAAGTTCAACCGTTCGAAGCCGCATTGCAACATTGGCACGATTGGTCACGTTGACCATGGGAAGACGTCACTGACGGCTGCGATCACGAAGGTTCTGGCGGAGACGGGCGGCGCGACGTTCACGGCGT
>JADCCH010000193.1 GCA_020252865.1 Methylobacterium sp. | reverse complement strand
GCCGGCCGATCAGCGTGGAGAAATCGCGGTATCGGCCCAGAACCGCCAGTTGAGCCACCAGTTCCACCAATCCGCCCAGTTCTCGGTCCAGTATGGTCCTGAAATGATGATGCAGACCGCGCTCCAGAAGCCGGACGACAGCGCCAGGAACAGCCCCAGGCGATGGATGCCCAGCGTGCCGATCGAATAACCGATCGTGTCGCGGAAGAAGCTGTTCTCATGCTCTGGCGTCTTCACGGTCTCGCCCTTGGCCGGGTTTGTGGCCGAGAGGATGAGGCCGCCATGCAGGGCGAGCGCCAGCGTGGTGGTGAAGAAGAAGGTGATCGCGATCATATGCGCCGGGTTGTAGTGGAACTGGAGATACTGATACCCCGTGTTCGACACCCATTGCAGATGGCTGAAGATCCCATAGGGAAACCCGTGTCCCCATGCTCCAAGCAGGATCGGCCTGAACACGACCAGCGTGACATAGGCGAAGATCGCGACGCCGAAGGCAAAGGGTACATGATAGCCCATGCCGAGCTTGCGGCAGATTTCCACCTCGCGCAGGGCCCAGGAACAGAATGCACCGATCGCGCAGAACGTGATGATCTGCCAAAGACCGCCTTCCGCCAGAGGCGCGAAGGCGAGGCCATAGCTGACATCCGGCGGATTGATGCTGATCAGCCATGGGTTCCAGGTCGGCCCCTGGCTTGCGCCGAAGATGATGAGCGTCGTGCCCAGAATGGCGAAAAAGGCCGAGGTCACGCCAAAAAATCCGACATAAAACGGCCCGACCCAGAAATCGAAAAGATCGCCGCCGAGGAGCGTGCCGCCGCGCACGCGGTATTTCCGTTCGAAGCTTAGCAGTGCCATGGCTGCCTCCCAGTGCCCAGCGCCGTCAAACCGGGCGGACGAAAGCGTTTGAGGGAAGGCCGACGGGGAGCCCGAAGGACACCTCGTCGGCCGTTGTCGTCACCCGGTTCGGGTCTTCCATCACAAAGACCCGCCCGGACCAATGCCGTTATTTCGGGGCCGCTTTCGCGGCCACGGGCGCGTTCAGCCAGCTGTTGTAGCGAGGCGTGCTCAACTGGATGAAGTGATTGATCATCACCATCAGAAAGGCGAACGTGCACACCGCCACCAGCGTACGCCGTGGATCAAAGATGTACCAAAGTCTCCACATGTATTTGTCTCCGTGTTTCTCGAGAATGATCTCGAGTCATACTTAGAACCACGGTCGCCACATCCAGATAAGGATATGCGCGATCAGCGAAACGGCGGCGAACCCAAGTGTTCCTTGCATGAAGAAACCATGGAATTCCTTCGCCTCATTTTCGGTGAGGCCCGTCAGGGACCCTCCTTTGTCAGCCATGAGCGTTGTCCTTTCGGCTTTCCGGGGCTGGAAGTTACCGTGCATCTCCCGCACGGCCGGTGAGCTGCAGCCTTGCCCGCAGCATGCCTCGGAGCAGGCCGGAGCCCGTTCCGCAGCAATTCCTCATCCCATGAAGATCCAGGGGATGATGGCTCCCGCATCCGCCCGCGCTTCCATGAAGACGGAGGTGCGGTTGCGGGGGCCGGGCGTGTTTTTCGCACGCATGAAGCGGCGGCCGATCACGACGGGAACCAGCATGCAGGCGGTGACGAAGGTGATGCGCCGGCAAAGCCGGGCCTGATCCGCGCGCGATTTGAGGCGCTGCGGACGATCGAGCTTGGTGGCGTAGCTCATGGCAGGCTCCTTCTTGTTCTCGCGAGGGTCGGAGGGCGCGTAGGTGATCGGCATATCCGTCATGTCTGCATCTCCGGTTTTGCGCGTGCTTCAGCATCGAGATGTTCGGGCTGCACGATTGTGAGGCCGGCAGCGCGCGCCTGGCGTTCCGCATTGTCGCGCAGGCGTTTGGCGGCAGAGATCCGGACCAGGACGGGTTGACGCTCGAGAAAGCGATCAAGAAGCGCCTTCGCTTCGCGCTCCCAGGTCAATTCGCGATGCTCACGGGTGGGCGTTGCCGCCACCGCATCCATCTGGCTCGCAAGCGGCAGGATGTGGAACAGCGCATCGAAGAGCGCATTACACACTTCCTGGACGAGATAGACCGCGCCGGCATAACCCATGAAGGGTGTGCCCGTGTGCCGCCGGATGATCGCGCCGGGGAAGGAGGCGGGGATATACATGCCCCGCGCGCCCGCTTCCGCCATGTACATGCGCTCATTGTAGCTGCCGAACAGGACGAGCGGCGGCTTCTCGCGGATCGACTGGATGATCGCCTCCGCATCCGTTTTCGTGCCGGCACAGCGCGAGACCGCGAGCGTGCAGGGCAGGCCCATCTCGTCTTCAAGGAAATGCCGGACACCCCGGGCATAGGTCTCGTTCGCGACGATCGCGAAGGAGGCCGTGCCGAAGAAATCCTGCGTCACCGAACGCCAGAGATCCCAGATCGGCTTGATCGTCGTGTGCTTCTCCCGCGCGATGAAGGGCTCGGGGTCAAGACCCAGCAATTCGCCGAGGGAGCGCAGGAATTTCGTGGTCGAGTGCAGGCCGATGGGCGCCTGGAGATAGGGCCTTTCGAGCGCCTCGCAGAGCATGCGGCCGAATTCGCGGTAAAGGCAGATATTCACCTCCGCCTCGGCAAGCTTGCCGATATCGGCGAGATGCGTGCCGAGCGGAAAGCTCATATGCACTTCCGCGCCGATGCCCTCGACGAGGCGCCGGATTTCCGCGAGGTCAGACGGCATGTTGAACATGCCATAGGCGGGGCCGATGATGTTGACCCTGGGCTTCCTGCCCTCCGTGCGCGGCTTCGGTTTCGGCACCTTCTTCGGGCCGAATTCGCTCCACAGCCACATCATCGCGCGGTTGGCGCTCTGCCACTGGTCCTCGTCGATGGTGCGTGGCAGGAAGCGCTGGATGCTCGTGCCCTGCGGGGTCACGCCGCCGCCGATCATCTCGGCGATCGATCCCGTGACCACCACGGAGGGCAGCACCGAATCCAGCACCGAATAGGCCTGTTTCATGGCGTTCTCGGTGCCATGCTGGCCCAGTTCCTCCTCGCCGAGGCCGGTGACGACGATCGGCAGTTCATGCGGCGGCAGCGCATCGGTGTAATGCAGCACCGAGGTGACGGGGAGGTTCTCGCAGCCCACCGGTCCGTCGATGATGACCTGCAGCCCCTTCACCGCCGTGAAGACATAGACCGCGCCCCAATAACCCCCTGCCCTGTCGTGATCGAGGATCAGCATCACGGGATCTCCTCGGCCAGGCGCTTCGCCTTGATGGCGCGGGCCTCAAGACGCTTGCGCTTGTCGGGATCGTCGACGGGCTCGCCCGAGGGCCAGATGCCGGCGGCATGTCCGGTTCCGACGCCATGGAAGAACGCGTTCATCGCGTCGAAACGGGCCTTGTTGCCCAAAGCGCCATTGATGACCTGCGCGAGGCTGCCCGCCCCCGCCGGACCCATGAGAGGCCGCGCGGAGATGAGGTTCGTGAAGTAAAGCGCCGGTATCGCCAGTTCCTTCGCCTTCTGCACCACGGGCGTGGTGCCAATGACAAGATCGGGCTTGTACTCGTTCATCGCCGCGAGATCCTGCTCGAGCGAGGCGCGATACTGCACCTGGACGCCATGCGCGAGGAGCCAGTCGCGGTCGTCATCCGACCAGACCGTGCGTGGGCAGGCCGTGCCGACGTAACGCAGATCCGCGCCGCTCTCGACGAGGAGGCGCGCGACCAGCAGTTCGGAGCCTTCATAGCCCGAGAGAGTGATGCGGCCCTCGATGCGCCTCGCGGAAAGCGCGCCCTTGACGGCCGGAAGGATCATGTTCTGCGCAGCCGCGATGCGCCCGGCCGGCACGTTGCAGGCCTTGCCGATCTTCTCGAGCCAGGCGGCGGTGCCGTCATGCCCGACGGGCGCGGAACCGACGACGCGGCGTCCCGCGACCTCGAATTCGCGGATCGACGCGGTGTAGAAGGGGTGGATGGCCGCGACCGCCGCGCAATCCAGCGCCGCATAGAGTTCGCGCCATTCGCGGGTGGGAACCACCGGGCCGGCCGCGAGCCCCATCGGCTCCAGCATCATGCCGATGCCCACGGGGTCGGCCGGGAACATCTCGCCGAGAAGCGTCACGGAGGGCTTCTCGGATTTACCTCCGCGCGGCGCCTGCACCGGGCCGTGCTCGGCTTCCTGGCGCGCATAGTTCAGCATCGCGCCGGCGAGGATATCCTTTGCCTCGGCATGGGTCGGCACACCGAAGCCCGGCACATCGATGCCGATGATGCGCACGCCGTTGATTTCCTTCGGGAGAAGCCGCAATGGCACGCCCGAAGCGCTCGGCACGCAGAGGTTGGTGACGACCACCGCATCATAGAGCTTGGGATCGGCGAGCTTGAAGACCGCGTCGCGGATATCCTCGAAGAGCTTGCCGGTGACAAGCGTTTCGGAATTGAATGGCACATAGCCCACGCTCCGGCGCGCGCCGTAGAAATGCGAGGTGAAGGTGAGGCCATAGACACAGCAGGCCGAGCCCGAAAGCACCGTGGCCGTGCGGCGCATGCGCAAGCCCACGCGGAGCGAGCCGAAAGCCGGGCACATGCTCTGCGGCTTCTCATGCGGACCCGCGGGGTAATCCGCTTCGTATCGCGCGAGCGTCTCGGCGAGGCCAGCGCCGGCCGCGCGGACCTTCAGGCTGGTCTTGTCCGTGTGACAGCCGATGCCATCGACATGATCCGTCACCTGGCCAACCGGCTTCGGTTCCGGGGCAGGCGCGCCGGGCGGGGAAGCGATGTTCGGGTCAAGACGGGCGGTCATCCTAAATTCCCTAGCGGACGCAAGCGATTGAGCGGATCAGACGGAGTCGTAGATCACCTCCAGCGTTGGCTTCACGAGATCGGACGTGCCGCACATCTGCTCGAGGGTGGCCGGCACCAGCACCACGTCGCGGCCGACGGAATCGCCATCGAAGAGGCCAAGCAGGCCATCCGGCGTCAGCGGCTTCGGGCGCATCGGAGGGGCTTCCGCGACGTTCCTTGCGAGGTTCTCGAAGAGCGGGCCCCACGGGCTGTCCGGGCGGCCGATGATCTCGTATTTCGCGCTCTTGCGGCGGATATCCTCATCCGCGGGAATGGCCGCGAGGACGGGAATCCCGGCGGAATCCGCGAAAGCCTGCGCCTCGCCGGTGCCGTCATCCTTGTTGATCACGATGCCCGCGACGCCGACATTGCCGCCAAGCTTGCGGAAATACTCCACGGCCGAGCAGACATTGTTCGCGACATAGAGCGATTGCAGGTCGTTCGAGCCGACGATGATGACCTTCTGGCACATATCGCGCGCGATCGGCAGGCCGAAGCCGCCGCAGACCACGTCGCCCAGGAAGTCGAGCAGCACGTAATCGAAGCCCCATTCATGGAAGCCGAGCTTTTCGAGCAGCTCGAAGCCATGGATGATGCCGCGCCCGCCGCAGCCGCGGCCCACTTCCGGCCCGCCAAGCTCCATCGCAAACACGCCGTCGCGCACGAAGCAGACATCACCGATCTTCACCTCGTCGCCGGCGAGCTTCTTCTTCGAGGAGGTCTCGATGATGGTGGGGCAGGCCTTCCCGCCGAAGAGCAGCGAGGTGGTGTCCGATTTCGGGTCGCAACCGATCAGCAGCACCTTCTTGCCCTGCTGGGCCATCATGTAGCTTAGATTGGCGAGCGTGAAGCTCTTGCCGATGCCGCCCTTGCCATAGATCGCGATCACTTGCGTCTGGCTCGTGGCCGGCGCGGCATGCACCTCCGGCTCCGCGGAAGCCGCTTCCGCCCGCAGCTTCTCGGCCATCGCGCCAGCAACGGACTGTCCGTTCCGGGTAACCTCGACCTTCAGGGCCTTGTCGCGCAATTGGACATTCATCGTCAGGCTCTCCACTCGAGGATCATTTTCAGGCACCGGTCATCGCCGAAGGCGGTGCGATAGGCCGAAGGCGCATTCTCGAACGGTTCCGAATGGGTGATGAGACCATCGAGCGACAAGGCGCCCGCCGCCACCAGCCGCTGCACGGCCGCGAGATCGGGTTCGCGCCATTCCGCCGCGACGCGCAGGCGGAGTTCGCGCAGGAAGGCGGGTGCGAAGTCAAACTGGATCGGCGCGTGGTAGAAGCCGGCAAGAACCAGTTCGCCGCCGGGCAGAAGCCGGGCAATCAGCCGATCCATCAGGCTCGCATCGCCACTGGCATCACAGATCGTGCGGTAGCGGCTGTCCTGATCTTCATCGGGGTGGCGGAGCGCATAGCCCTCTGCACCCGTGAGACGGAGGGAACTGGTTTCCCAGACGACCGGCTTGCCGCCAAGCGCCACCGCGATCCGTGCGATGAGGCGACCCAGAACGCCGTGGCCGATGATGAGATCGGGAAGCGCGCTCGCTTCCGCCACAATCGCGTGATGCGCCGTCGCGGCGAGCGCCAGGAGAACCGCTTCGCGGCCCAGGCTCTCCGATACCGGTCTTACACGCGCGCCCTGCACCACGACGCGGCTTGCGGCACCGCCAAACAGCCCACGGGCGTCACGGAACCCTTTCGAGCCGGGCACGAAAACCTGCTCGCCAATATGGCGCCCGGATCGAGGACCCGCCTCGATGACGCGGCCCACCGATTCGTAACCCGGAACAAGCGGATAGCCGAGGCCGGGAAAAGGCGGCATGGCGCCGGTCCAGAGCAGCTTCTCGGTGCCGGTGCTGATTCCGCTCCAGGCGATATCCACCACCACGTCTTCTGCGCCGGGATCGACCAAGTCGAGCCGCCGCAGCGCGAGCTGCTCGGGCTTCTCCATGACGACCGCAAGCGTTTGCATGGCGGATTCGACCTTCTGTGTCAGGCTGGAATGACAGCCATTTGTAATTCTAGAGTGACGCCTTGGGTTGTCAATTTCTTTTGACAGGGATTCTATGATCTCTGTCACTTTTCAGGCGGGTTTGCGCGCCACGAGCCCGCTTGCCAAGAGCGGGCGGGGCATGGAAAGACTGCGAGCGCCCTCGAAACCCGCCGTTTCCAGCATGGTCCGGATCTCTGCGGGCGTGCGCGCGCGGCCTGAGCCCATGGCCAGCAGGTAGAAACCGAAATAGGCATCGGCCATGGCTTCGGCGCCCTTCTGGCCGCTCATCGGCTCGGCGATCAGCAGGGTTCCGCCCGGCGGAAGGGCAGCAAAGGCACCTCTGAGAATCGCCTGCGCATCCCCATCGTCATGGTCGTGCAACACGCGGATCAAGGTGGCCAGATCGGCACCTCTTGGCAGGGGCCCAAGTCGCGCATTGCCGGGAATGAGGGTGACGCGGTGGGCGATTCCGGCTTCCGCGAATCGCGGGCCGGCGAGCGCGCAAACCGGCGGCAGGTCGAAAAGCTGGAATCCGAGGCCGGGCGCGGCCACCGCCACGGCGCGGATGAACCCGCCTGTTCCGCCACCGATATCCAGCATCAGCCGGTGCTGCGCGAAAGGATAGGCCGCGAGCACATCCTCCACCAGCAGCGAAAGCGATCCCGCCAT
>JADCCH010000192.1 GCA_020252865.1 Methylobacterium sp. | reverse complement strand
TCCGCCTGGTCTCGGCGAGATCGCGCCACGCGCCGCCAATGGACCTGTTCCGGCAGATCTGCCGCTGCCGCCCATTCGGCCATCGAAGCTGGCCCTGGCGGAAATCCCGCCCGTTGCTTCGCCCGCTTCCCCGCCAGCTGCGCAGGTTGCAAGCCTTGCGCCGCCTGCGACTTCGCTTTTGCCCGCGCCGGACCTCGCTTTGCCTCCCCTTCGCGCGCGCCCCCTATCCGCGCTTCAGGCCGCGCCTGTCAGACCGCCCGTTCCGGTCAAGTATGTCGTCGATGCCGCGGCCAGGGGCGATATTGCCGCGCTGATTGCGGCGGAATCCGCGCGCCTTGCGCGCCCCATGCATGTCGTGAATGTCGCGCCGCCGCCCGTGGAGCGCGAGGTGAAACGCGGCGTGGTGGCGATGGCCCTCGGCAAGACAGCTTCCGCGAACGAGGGCAAAGGGCACTTCGCCGGACGCTTCATCCGGCCGATGTCGGTCCGCTTCACGCATGCGGGAGACGAGAATCCGCGCTGATCTACTGTTCGCGAACCGACCCGCGTTTTCGTTTCGATGTTTTGAAGAGTTTTCCTTGATCAACCGGCAAAGGCCGGATCTGAAAATGCCTTGGGCCTCACGCCATCCCGAGCGCGTTGAGGTAGGTTTCGAGCAGGGCCTCTTCCTCCTGCCGCTCATGCGGCTCCTTCTTGCGCAGCGAGATCACCTTGCGAAGGATCTTGGTATCGTAGCCCTGGCCCTTGGCCTCGGCATAGACGTCCTTGATGTCGGAGGCGATGTTGCGCTTCTCCTCCTCGAGGCGCTCGATGCGCTCGATGATGGACTTGAGCTGGCCGGCGCCGGCGCTTGAAATATCATCCATTGTGCTTCTCTCTCGATCGGGACGTTTGGTGAGGGAAGTGCCGGATGCGCGGCGCCTGATCAAGCGCCCAATGGTCGCTGTCCCCGCCTTTCTCACGGTCTCGATTTTTCACGCCGGGTGGCTGCCATGGACGCGCGCCTCGGAGAGTTCCGGGTTCGCAAGGAGCGGCCGCAGCACGCCCGAGAGGCGCTTGCCCCAGGCGCGGGCGTCGGCTTCCGTGCCGATCAGATCCTGCCGGATTTCGACGAGGGCATGGGCGAGGCCCGCCCGGATGACATGGCGATCCATCGTGTCGCCGCGATAGCCGCCCTGATAAGGCTCGTTATCGCCCACCACGAGATCAGGCTCGCGCGACAGGGCATCGAGAAGCCTCCGGTTCAGGCGCGGATCGAAATCCCAGATCACCGTCACATGCCAGGGGCGCTTGCGGCCCTTCATCTCCGGCGTGAAGGAATGCATGGCGAGAATGACCGGGTTCTTCCCCGTCGCGCGCATGGCCGCGATGGTGCGGGCGATGGCATCGTCATAGGGCCGGTAGAACCGGTGGATGCGCCTTTCGATCTCGTCGTCACCGATGCGGGCATTGCCGGGCACCAGGGCACCATCGGCGATGCGCATCACGAGGGTGGGATCATCCTCGCCGCGATTGGGATCGATCAGCAGGCGCGAGAAGCGGCTGAGCACGGCGGGACAGCCGAATTCCTCCGCGATCTGCCGGCTCGCATCGGCCGCGCCGATATCATAGGCGATGTGGCGCGAAAGCTGCTCCGAACAGAGGCCGAGATCGGCGTATTCCGATGGGATATACGCGCTGGCATGGTCGCAGAGCACGAGAAGGCCGATATCTGCCCTGCCGGGAATGATCTCGTAGGCTTCGGCCTCTTCGCGGGCGATCGGCAAGGGAAAGCATCCTCTTCGTGGTTGCGGCCTTCTCCACCAAAGGGCAGAAGGGATCAACGGCGAAATCGCTCGCTGCGACCGAAATTCCTGCCCCGATGGCCTCTCCGATGATTGCTCCTTCTTCCGAAACGGCCCCCCGCCTGCGGGCCGATGCCCAGAGGATTGTCGAAGCCGCGATCGAGGCGGTGAAGCCCTCGATCTTCCTGCCGCCGCACCTGCCTGCGCCCGCAGAAAAGCAGTGTGTGGTGATTTTCGCGGCGGGCAAGGCGGCGGGCTCGATGGCGGAGACGGCCGAGGCGCATTATCGCGCGCTGGGCCTCGGGCCGGATCGGCTTTCGGGCCTTGCGATTGCCCGGCATGGCTATGGTCGCCCCCTCGCGATCCTCGATGCGCTGGAAGCGGGTCATCCGGTGCCGGATGAGGCGGGCCTCTCCGCCACCGCCGAGATGATGCGGCGGGCGCGGTCGGTTTCGCCCGATGATCTCGTGATCTTCCTGCTTTCGGGGGGAGCATCGGCCAATCTCGTGGCGCCGCTGGGGGCGATCACCCTGGCGGAGAAGCAGGATCTCACCCGCCAGATGCTGCGCGCCGGCGTGCCCATCGGCGAGAGCAACATCCTGAGGAAGCATATCAGCCGCGTGAAGGGCGGGCGGCTCGCGGCGCTGATGCAGGGCGCGGAGATCGTGACCCTCGCGCTCTCCGATGTTCCGGGTGACGAACTGAGCCTCATCGGTTCGGGGCCGACAATCCCCGATCCCTCCACGCTGGAAGAGGCCCGGGCCGTGGTGGCGCGCCACCGGCTTCGGCCCGCCGCGAGCATCCTTGCGGTTCTGGATGATCCGGGAAGCGAATCCCCCAAGCCGGGCGATGCCTGCTTTGCCCGCTCCCGCGCGATCGTTGCCGCCAGGCCCGCGGATGCCTGGCATGCCGCATGGAAGAAGGCCCAATCCCTTGGCTATCGCGTCGTTGATCTCGGCCATGCACTCGAGGGCGAGGCGCGTGAGATTGCCACCGCCCATGCAAGCCGCGCACTGGAGGCCGCGCCGGGTGAGAATCTCGCCTTCCTCTCGGGCGGGGAGCTGACGGTCACGATCAAGGGCAAGGGACGGGGAGGGCCGAACCAGGAATATGCGATGGCGCTCGCGCTCGGCCTTCGGGGCGCGGCGGGAATCGCGGCGCTCGCGGCTGATACCGATGGCACGGATGGCGGTGTCGGCCACGCGGATGATCCCGCCGGGGCTTTCATCGATGCCTCGACGCTGAAGCGGGCGCATGAAGCCGGGCTTGATGCCGCCATGATGCTGGAGAATAACGATTCATCCGCTTTCTTCCGCATGCTGGGAGATCTCTACGTGCCGGGCCCGACCTTCACCAACGCGAATGATTTGCGTGTGATCCTGCGCGAGGCGCGCGCGTGACGGGTCGCGCGCGAAGCATGATGGCGCTGTTGGGTCTCGCTTTTGCGGGAATGCTGGGCCTTTCCGCTCCGGCAAAGGCCGATCTGCGCGTCTGCAACACCACTTCGGGCCGCGTGGGCGTGGCGATCGGCTACCTCGATGGGCCGGTCTGGGTCACCGAGGGCTGGTTCAACCTCAAGCCGGGGCGCTGCGAAACAATTATTCGCGGCCAGCTCAATTCCCGCTTTTTCTATCTGCATGCCGTGGATTATGATCGCGGGGGGGATTGGAGCGGGACCAATATCCTCTGTGTCCGCGATACCGAGTTTTCGATCCGTGGGCCGCTGGATTGCTATGCGCGAGGTTTCGAGCGCGCCGGGTTCATCGAGATCGATACCGGGCAACAAAGCGACTGGACGGTGGAACTGGGGGATGGCGGGCTCGTCACGGGCCGGCCCTGAGGCTCTGCGACCTTCCCCGGTCTCAGCTCTTCCGTGTTGGCCCTTCATCTGCCTCGGCAGGACATGAAAAGGGCCGGGTTCAAGGAACCATGAGACGCAACCGACGCACGAAAATTCTCGCCACGCTGGGTCCCGCTTCCCAGGATGACGCCACCGTCCGCCGCCTTTTCGAGGCCGGGGCGGATGTTTTCCGAATCAACATGAGCCATTCGAGCCATGAGGTGCTGGAAGCGCGCGTGAAGCAGCTCCGGGGGCTCGAAGCCGAAATCGGCCGCCCCATCGGCATTCTCGCCGATCTTCAGGGGCCGAAACTGCGCGTCGGCACCTTTGCCAACCCGCCGGTGATGCTCGAGAAGGGGCAGCTTTTCACGCTCGACAGCGATCCTGCGCCGGGTGATGCCACCCGCGTGCAATTGCCGCATCCGGAAATCCTCAAATCCCTGCGCATCGGCCATCGCGTGCTGATCGATGACGGCAAGCTGATCTTCGTCGTGGTCGAAGCCGCGCCGAAAAAGGTGGTGATCCGCGTTGAATTCTCCGGGCCGATTTCCAACAAGAAGGGCGTGAGCCTGCCGGATACGATCCTGCCGACCTCCGCACTCACACCCAAGGATCGATCCGATCTCACCGCCGCGCTCGAAGCGGGAGTGGACTGGATCGCGCTTTCCTTCGTCCAGCGCCCGGAAGACGTGGCGGAGGTGAAGAAGATCGCGCGGGGACGCGCCCTGGTGATGGCGAAGCTCGAGAAGCCGCAGGCCATCGAGCGGCTTGAGGAGATCATGGAGCTTTCCGATGCCCTGATGGTGGCGCGCGGCGATCTTGGCGTGGAACTGCCGCTGGAAGTGGTGCCCGGCTTGCAGAAGCGCATCACCCGCATGGCGCGCAAGCTCGGCAAGCCGGTCGTGGTTGCGACGCAGATGCTCGAATCGATGATCGTCAGCCCGACGCCGACGCGCGCGGAAGTGTCTGATGTTGCGACCGCCGTGTTCGAAGGGGCGGATGCGGTGATGCTCTCCGCTGAGAGCGCGGCGGGCAGGTTCGTCTACGAGGCCGTCGAGACGATGAACAAGATCATCGAGGCGGTGGAGAGGGACCCGAACTATCCGGTGCTGCTCGCCGGGCAGCGCTCGGCTCCGGAGCCCACGGGCGCGGATGCCATCGCGGCGGCCGCGCGCTCCGTGGCCGAGACGCTGGATCTCCGCGCGATCGTTGCCTGGACAGCCTCCGGCGCGACCGCCCTGCGAATCGCCCGCGAGCGTCCCTATCCGCCGATTCTCGCGCTCACGACCTCCCGCAACACCGCGCGTCGGCTGGCGCTGGTCTGGGGCGTGCATGCCGTGGTGGGCGAGGACCCGAAGGATGTGGACGACATGGCCCGTGCCGGCGCCCATGTGGCGCGCGAGCAGGAATTCGCCAATCCCGGCCAGCGGATCATCCTGGTTGCCGGTGTTCCGTTCGGCACGCCGGGCGCCACGAACATGCTGCGCATTACTTTCGTGAGCGCGGATGACTGATGAAGCGACGGGAG
>JADCCH010000191.1 GCA_020252865.1 Methylobacterium sp. | reverse complement strand
GTCTTTGCCAGAAGGTTATCAGAGGCTCGCCGCCGAGCGGGCAGCCTGGTCATAATGGCCCGAGAGCGCCCGCATGCGTTGCGCCACGTCATGAAGCATGCTCTCCTCGAGCCCGAGAGAGCGGATGGTGCGCACCAGCAGCGCCTCGCGGATTTCGCGATAGGTGAGGCAGGCGGCTTCGCCCGCAGCGGTGATCATCACCGTCTTTTCCTTGCCCGCCTTGCCGGATTTCACCAGTTTCAGCCGTTCGAGCTTCTTGATGGCATAAGCGACGGTATGCGTGTCCTCGACGTTCAGAACGAGGCAGATATCCGCAAGCTTCTTCGAACGGCCGCGGTGGTTCACCGTGTGCAGCACCAGGACATCCAGCGCGGAGACATCCTTCACGCCGGCGGCGGCCATGCAGCGCACCATCCAGCGTTCGAAGGCGTGGCTGACGAGGATCAGCCCGAATTCGAATTCCGAAAGCGAGGGGCTCGCGCCCGAGGCAAGATGCGCGGAGGAGACAATCGGGCCGAGCGGATCGGAAGCGCGGGCGCTGATGGCATCCGGCTCCTTGCGGTTCGACATGACGGCCTCCTCCGGCGAATTCATTTCTGCCCAAGCATCTGGTTCGGAAGCCAGGTTGCGAGATCGGGGAAGATCACCATGATCGCCACCATGCCCAGCATCGCGAAGAAGAAGGGCAATGCCGCCAGAGCGATATACCCAAGCGGACGCCCTGTCAGCCCCTGAATGACGAACAGATTGAAACCCACGGGCGGGGTGATCTGCGCCATTTCCACCACCAGCACCACGAAGATGCCAAACCACACAAGATCGATGCCTGCGGCCTTCACGGCCGGAAGGACCACGGCGGCGGTGAGAACCACCATCGAGATGCCGTCGATCAGGCAGCCGAGCACGATGTAGACCACCGTCAGCGCCAGGATGAGGCCGATCTGGCTCAGCCCGAGGCTGTTCACCCAATCCGCGAAGATGCGTGGCAGGCCGGAAAAGCCCATGGCGGTCGTGAGGAAGGCGGCACCCGCGAGGATGAGCCCGATCATCGTGTTGGTGCGCACGGCTCCCATCACGCTGTCATTGAACATCTTCCAGGAGAACGGGCCCGTCGCGACCGTCAGCACCAGCGAGCCCACAACGCCCAGCACCGCGCTCTCGGTCGGCGTGGCGATACCGGCATAGATCGAGCCCAGCACGATGATGATCAGCGCCACCACCGGGATAAGCCGGCGGCTCTCGTTCATCTTCTGCAGGAAGGTCATCGGCGCATCGCGCTCCGGCACCTTCCGCGGCTGGAGCATGGCCCAGACCATCAGCACCGCCGAGAAGATCAGCATCAGCACGATGCCGGGAATGACACCCGCAATGAAGAGCCGCGCGATGGAAACCTCGGCCGCCACGCCATAGACGATCAGGATGATGGAGGGCGGGATGAGCAGGCCCAGGGTGCCGGAGCCCGCAAGCGAGCCGAGGCTCATCATGTCGTCATAGCCGCGCTTCCTCAGTTCCGGGATGGTCATGCGGCCGATCGTGGCACAGGTCGCGGCCGAGGAGCCGGAGATCGCCGCGAAGATGCCGCAGCCGAAGACGTTGGTGTGCAGCAGGCGGCCCGGGAGCCGCTGCATCCAGGGTGCGAGGCCCTTGAACATGTCATCCGACAGGCTCGACCGGAACAGGATCTCGCCCATGAAGATAAACATCGGCAGGGCGGTGAGCGTCCAGGAATTGAGGCTGCCCCAGACGGTCGTGCCGAAAGAGAGCGCGGGGTCGGAATTGGTCAGTGCCGCGAAGCTGATGAAGCCCACAAGGCCGAGCGCGAGCCCGATCCACAGGCCGCAAGCCAGCGTGATGAACATCACGATGATGAGAAGAAGAGATGCGCTTGAAGGCTCCATGATGCGCCCCCGGATCAGCGTTCGACCGGCATCTCGTCGCCGTCTGCCGCGGCTGCGAGGTGCGATTGCGTGCCGCCCATGAAATCGACCACGAGGTCGTCCACCAGAGCGACGAAAAAGACGAAGAAGCCAAAGGCCATGAAGAATTGCGGGATCCACATGGGAACCGCAAGAAGGCCCTGGTTCAGCTCGTTGTAGATGTAGCTTTCCCAGACGAAATGGGCGCTGACATAGGCCGCCCAGCCGACGAGAACGACCGAAAGGGCCGTCACGGCCTTCTCGAGCATGGCGCGGGTCGGTGTGCCCAGCGCGAACCGGTCGATCAGCAGCGTCACGCGGATATGCGCATTGTGCCGATAGGTGGGGGCGAGGCCGAGGATGATCGTCGCCACCAGCGCCCATCCGGAAATGTCATCCGCCGATCTGATCTGGCTGCCGAAGAACCGCAGGAAGACCTGCACGAGGATCAGCGCCGCAATCAGCAGCATGGCCGCAGCGGCCAAGGCTCCGCAGAGCTTGTAGAGTGAATCGAGTGCGCGGCGCATGCCACCACCTCCCTGGAAATAGGCACAGACCCGCTCCCAAAACCTGGCGTTTGGCCGGGTTCTCCCGTGAAAGCACGTCTGGAATGAAGGAAGAAACCCTCGCGGGCCGTGTCGCCACGACCCGCGAGGTCTCGGGGAGAGCCCGGGATTACTTGCGGAAATCGGCGAGGATCTTCTCGCCCTCGGCGCCCGCGCGCTTGGCCCATTCCGCAGCCATCGTCTCGCCGATCTTCTTCAGTTCGGCCTTCATGGCGTCGGTCGGGGGCGAAACGGTGATGCCCTTCTCGGCCAGCGTCTTCTTGTGCGAGCCATTGAGCTCCTCGCTCATCTTCCAACCGCGATCCTCTGCCGCCCTGGCCGCGTTCTGGATGGCGGACTTCACGTCATCGGGCAGGGCCGAATAGGCGCGCTTGTTCGCGATCACGATGTTCTGCGGCAGGAAGGCCTGCGTGTCGTAGAAGTATTTCAGGAAGTCCCAGGCCTGGCTGTCCACGCCCGTGGCGCCCGATGTGATCATCGCGTCGAGCACGCCCGTGCGGAAGGCCTGCGCGATTTCCGGCACCTGGATGGTGGTTGGCACGGCCCCGATCAGCTCCGCGAAGCGCGCGGTGGCCGGGTTGAAGGAACGGAACTTCGTGCCCTTGAGATCCGCGAGCGCGTTGATCGGCTTCGCCGTGTAGACGCCCTGCGGCGGCCATGCCACCGAGTAAAGGAGCACGAGGCCCTGCTTGTCGAGCGTCTCCGCGAGCTGCGTGCGGGCGGCGTTGTAGAGCTTGCGGGCTTCCGCATAGGAGCCGACGAGGCCCGGTACGGAATCAAAGCCGAAGATCGCATTCTCGTTCGAGAGCACCGACACCAGCATCTCGGCGATCGGGACCTGGCCCGACTGCACCGAACGCTTCATTTCCGGCATCTTCACGAGCGAACCGTTGGAATGCACGGTGATCGCGAGCTTGTTGCCGGAGAGCTTCGCGACTTCCTCAACGAAGGAGCGCACGTTCACGGTCTGGAAGGTGCCGTCGGAATAGCCGGTCGGCATGTCCCACTTGGTCTGGGCGAAAGCGCCGCTCGCAAGCACGGCGAAACCGGCCGCGGCGGTTGTTCGGAGCATTTGGTTCATGGTGGTCTCCCTGTTGTGATCCCCGTGCCAGGCCGAGCCCGGCACCTCTCCCCGCGGATGTCAGAAGGCCGACATCCGCGAATTCCGCTTGTCCGTGATCAGCATGGAGCCCGGCGCATGCGTGATGGCGAAGGCCGGCTTCGCCGCCGCGATCACCGCCTGCGGGGTGACACCACAGGCCCAGAACACGGGAATTTCATCATCCTTCACCTCGACCGCGTCGCCATAATCCGGCTTCGCGAGGTTCTCGATGCCGATCAGCGCCGGATCGCCGAGATGCACGGGCGCGCCATGCACGGCCGGGAAACGCGAGGTGATCTGGATCGCGCGGATGGCATCCGCCGCCTTCAGGGGCCGCATGGAGACCACCATCGGCCCGGCGAAGGGCCCGGCCGGCGTGCAGGCGATGTTCGTGCGATACATCGCGACATTCGCGCCCGACGCCACATGACGCAGCGGAATGCCATCCTCCAGCAAGGCCTCCTCGAACGAGAAGCTGCAGCCGATGACGAAGCTCACGAGATCATCGCGCCAATCGTCGTGAATATCGGGGACTTCCGAGACGAGTTCGCCATTCTTCCACACGCGATAGCGAGGGAGGTCGGTGCGCAGGTCGATGGAAGTGCCGAGATCGGGCATGCGCGGCGAACCGGGCTCGGAAAGGCCGATCACCGGGCAGGGCCTGGGGTTCTGGTGCGCGAAGGCGAGAAAATCGCTCGCAAGCCCCTTGGGCAGGATCACGAGATTGCCCTGCACGAAACCCGGCGCGAGGCCCGATGTCGCGCCCTGATAGCGCCCGGAACGTATGAGCATGCGCAAAGCTTCGGGCGGAAGATCGCGGCTCGGTCGCCCGTTCGCTTCGGTGGTCTGCACCTGTGCGTTCATCCTGCGCCTCCCTGGTAAGAAAGGGGGCCGGCCGAGGCTCCCAACCCCGTCCCGCACCTTTCCGCGCCGGCTTCACGAGAAAGGAGGCTAACTTACAAAATCATCTTGTCAACAAAATATCGACGTTTTAAATGCGAAATCGCAATACCATGAAAAGCGCAAGGGAGGCGTCCGTGGAAGCGAATGGCAGGGTCGATGGGAAGGGGGGCTGGGATTTCTGGATCGACCGGGGCGGCACCTTCACCGATGTGATCGGGCGCGATCCAGCCGGGAACCTTCATCAGAAAAAGATGTTGTCCGAGAATCCGCGCTCCTATCGCGACGCAGCCGTGCAGGGCATCCGCGAGCTGATCGGCCTCAGGCCCGGCGAGAAATTCCCGCATGGCGTGGTGCATGAAGTGCGCATGGGCACGACCGTTGCCACCAATGCGCTGCTGGAGCGGAAGGGCGAGCAGACGGTGCTCGTGACCACCAGGGGTTTCCGCGATGCCCTCGAACTCGGCTATCAGGCCCGGCCCGACATCTTCGCCAAGGAGATCGTGAAGCCCGAGCTTCTCTATTCTGATGTGGTCGAGATCGACGAGCGCGTCCTCACCGACGGCACGGTGGAAAAGCCCCTCGATGAACCCGCCGCCAAGGCGGCGCTCGAGGCCTTGAAAGACAGGGGCGTTCAGGCCATCGCCATCGTCTTCATGCATGCCTACCGCTACCCGGCGCATGAGAAGCGTGTCGCGGAAATCGCGCGCGGCATGGGCTTCCCGCAGGTATCGGTCAGCCATGAGGTCTCCCCGCTGATCAAGCTGGTGGGGCGTGGCGACACGACCATCGTGGACGCCTATCTGTCCCCCATCCTCCGGCGCTACGTCAATCAGGTCGCGGAGGAGCTCGATCTCGGAAATTCCGGTGCGCGCCTGATGTTCATGATGTCCTCGGGCGGGCTGACGGCGGCGGATCTCTTCCAGGGCAAGGATGCGATTCTCTCGGGCCCGGCCGGCGGCGTGGTGGCGCTCGCCGAGACCGGCAGGTGCGCCGGTTTCAGCCATGTCATCGGTTTCGACATGGGTGGCACCTCGACCGATGTCGCGCATTATGACGGGAGCTTCGAACGCGCCTTCGAGACGGAAGTGGCGGGCGTGCGCATGCGCGCCCCGATGATGCGCATCCACACGGTCGCGGCTGGCGGCGGCTCCATCCTGCATTATGATGGCGCGCGCTTCCGTGTCGGGCCGGATTCCGCCGGTGCCGATCCTGGCCCGGCCTGCTATCGCAATGGCGGCCCGCTCGCCGTGACGGATGCCAATGTGATGACCGGCAAGCTGATGCCGGAATTCTTCCCCGCGATCTTCGGCCCCAATCGCAGCGAGCCGCTGGATGTCGAGGCGGTGAAGAAGCGCTTCGCGGAATTCGTCGCCAAGGTTCCGGGCAAGAGCGCGGAGGAGATCGCCGACGGCTTCATCGCCATCGCCGTTGCCAATATGGCCAATGCGATCAAGAAGATATCGGTCGAGCGCGGCTATGATGTCACGCGCTATGCCTTGAATTGTTTCGGCGGCGCGGGAGGGCAGCATGCCTGCCTCGTGGCAGATCAGCTCGGCATGACGAAGATCCTCGTGCATCCTTATTCCGGCCTGCTCTCGGCCTACGGGATGGGCCTCGCGGCGATCCGCTCGACGCGCCAGCTTGCGGCGGAAGTGCCGCTTGGCGGCGATGTCGGAAAACATGTCGCGCGCGCACAGGCCACCATCGGCAACGAGGCCGTGGCCGAGGTCGAGGGGCAGGGAATTGCCCGCGACGCGATCGAACTCGTGACCGCCTTGCACCTGCGCTATGCCGGCACGGATAGCCCGATCGAGGTGGAATGGCGCGCGGGGGATGGTCCACAGGCGCTGCGGGCGCGTTTCGAGGCCGCGCATCTCGCCCGCTTCGGCTTCATGGATTCAGCCAAGCCGATCGTCGTCGAGGCGATCCATGTGGAAGCCATCGGCGGCGGCTCCGGCCATGACGAGCCGAGCTTTGCCACCGCGAGGGACGTTCCCGCGCCGGAGAGATCCGCGCGCTTCTTCAGCCAGGGGGCATGGCGCGCGGCTCAGGTCTATCTGCGCGCCAATCTGAAGCCGGGCATGAAATTCATGGGCCCGGCGATCCTGATCGAGCCGAACCAGACCATCGTGGTCGAGCAGGGCTGGGAAGCGGCGATCACGCAGAAGGACCATGTTGTTCTCACGCGGAAGGAAGCGCTCGGCCGCGTGAAGGCCATCGGCACCGAGGCCGATCCGGTGCTGCTCGAGATTTTCAACAACCTCTTCATGTCCATCGCGGAGCAGATGGGTGTGGCCTTGCAGAACACGGCCTATTCCGTGAACATCAAGGAGCGGCTCGATTTCTCCTGCGCGGTCTTCGACCATGAGGGGCGGCTCGTGGCGAATGCGCCGCACATGCCGGTGCATCTCGGCTCGATGGATCGCTCCGTCGAGGCGATCATCAAGGGCAATGCAGGGATTTCCGAGGATGGCGCCATCCGTGGCCCGAACGGGCGTCGGGCGGCCAGCCCGGATGCGCCGCGCAGCGGCGAAATGAAGAAACCGGGCATTCGCCCGGGCGATGTCTACGCGATCAATGCGCCCTATAATGGCGGCACGCATCTCCCGGATATCACGGTCTGCACACCGGTTTTCGATGATGCCGGCCAGAAGCTGCTTTTCTGGGTCGCCTCGCGCGGGCATCACGCGGATATCGGCGGCATCGCGCCGGGCTCGATGTCGCCGCTCGCGGTGAATATCGAGGAGGAGGGCGTCTATATCGACAATTTCAAGCTCGTGGATGAAGGCGAATTCCGCGAGGAGGCGCTCGTGAAGCTCTTGACCGGCGCGAAATATCCGGTCCGCAACATTGTCCAGAACATCAACGATCTCAAGGCGCAGATTGCGGCCAACGCGAAGGGCGTCGCCGAACTTGAAAAGATGATCGACGGCTTCGGCCTCGCTGTCGTGCAGGCCTATATGGGCCATGTCCAGGACAATGCCGCCGAGAGCGTGCGCCGCGTTCTGGCCCGGCTGCATGATGCCGTCTTCGAATACGAGATGGACCAGGGCTGCAAGGTGAAGGTGAAGATCACGGTGGACCGCGAGAAGCGCGAGGCCACGGTCGATTTCACCGGCACCTCGCCGCAGCGGGCGGACAATTTCAATGCGCCCGAACCCGTGACGCGGGCGGCGGTGCTCTATGTCTTCCGCGTGATGGTCGAGGATAACATTCCCATGAATGCGGGCTGCCTCCGGCCGATCCGCGTCATCGTGCCGGAAGGCTCGATGCTCTCGCCGCGTTATCCGGCGGCGGTGGTCGCGGGCAATGTGGAGGTGAGCCAGGCCGTCACGAACTGCCTGTTCGGCGCGCTCGGGGCCATGGCGGCCGCCCAAGGCACCATGAACAATCTCACCTTCGGCAATGCGAAATACCAGTATTACGAGACCATCTGCTCCGGTTCTCCGGCCGGTCCGGGCTGGCATGGCACGCCGGGCGTGCATACTCACATGACCAATTCGCGGCTGACGGACCCGGAGATTCTCGAACTCCGCTTTCCCGTGGTGCTGGAGGATTTTCACATCCGGCGCGGCTCGGGCGGCAAGGGCCGGTTCCGGGGTGGCGACGGCACCCATCGCCAGATCCGCTTCCTCGAGGAGATGGATTGCGCTTTGCTCTCCGGGCACCGGCGCGTGCCGCCCTTCGGCCTGAATGGTGGCGAGAGCGGGCAGGTCGGCCAGAACCTCGTGCGTCGCCAGGATGGCCGGATCGAAATGCTCAAGGGCTGCGACCAGACGGTTCTGAAGCCCGGCGAGGCGATCATCATCATCCCGCCCACGCCGGGCGGCTATGGTCGCGCCTGATCCCGGGAGGCAAAGGGCCGCCAATCAGAAAACAACCTTAAGTTGAAATTCACCAATCGGCTCCAGGGTGGGTTCATTCCCGTTCTGGAGTCCGAACCATGACCAAGGCGCATCTTGCGATTCCCTCCGCCACCAAGGATGACCCGAGCTGGAGCCTGACCTACAACGAGGTGGATGACCGGCTCCGACAGGTTCTCGGCGCGGGGAAGGCGGAAGTGATGGCCGCCCTGCAGGATGCTCTCGCCGATTTCTACACGCATATGCGCCGATTTCCGCAGACGAGCGCGGCCTTCTCGGGCGAAGACAGCATGACCCGCGCGCGCGGGGCGCAGATGCGGCACTGGGATCTGATTACCGATGCGAAGTTCGACGATGCCTATTTCGCTTCCGCCCAGCGGATCGGTGCCACCCATTACCGTCTCGGCATTTCCGTCAGCTCCTATATCGGGGCCTACCGGCACGTGCTGATCGGCATTGTGGGCCGGCTGTCGAAGGGCTCATGGCGTGATCGCCTCCGGCGCAACCAGCGCACGGAACTGATCGAGGCGCTGCTCACGGTGGCCTTCTTCGACATGGATCGGGTGCTGCACACCTTCATCGTGCTCATCGAGGAGGATCGCCGCGTGGCCGCCCGGAAGATCGCCGAGAATCTCGATGCCGAGATCCAGCCGATCGTGAAGCGTCTCGCGGAAGCCGGCCAGCTTCTCACCGAGCACGCCACCGCCATGTCGGCGCTCGCGAACGAGACCACCCATCGCTCGACCTCGATCGCGGCTTCCACCGAGCAATCCTCGCTCAATGTCCAGTCGGTCGCCTCCGCCGCCGAGGAGCTGGCCGTTTCGGTGGAGGATGTCGCGCGCCAGGCCGAGGAGGCCGCGCATTCGGCGGAAAACGCCTCGGGCTCCATGGATTCCGCAGCGGATCGCGTGCGGCGCCTGCTGGCCGCGACGCGGGAGATCAACGAGGTGGTGAACCTCATCGAGCGCATCGCCAGCCAGACGAACCTGCTCGCGCTCAACGCCACCATTGAGGCCGCGCGAGCGGGCGAGGCGGGGAGGGGATTCTCGGTGGTCGCGGCGGAGGTGAAGGAACTCTCGCGCCAGACCGCCCAGGCGACCTCGGACATCGTGACCCGGATCAACGGAATCCTGAGTTCGACGGATGATGCCGCCAATTCCATCCAGCAGGTCAGCGGTCTCATCCAGCAGCTCAGCCATACCGCCCAGACCATTTCCGCCGCAGTGGAGCAGCAGAAACTCGCCACGGACGGCATCGCGCGGAACGTGATGGAAGCCTCCAGCGGCGCCCAGGATGTGGCGAGCAACATCACGTTCATCGCCAGCCGCAACGCCGACGTGAAAAACCGGGCGGACAGCCTGCTCGACACCGCGCAGGAGCTGCAGCGCTCCACCGGAATCATGCAGGACGAGCTGCGGCGCTTTCTCGACCGGCTCCGCGCCGCCTGATCCGCCCAGCAAAAAGGCTAGCCTACCCCGCGCCCTTGCCGGGCAACCCGCGGAAGAGAAGCGGATGGCGCTGGCATTCAGCGTGCCAGGCTGGCTCATCGAACATTGCAGGGCCTTCGGGATGCCGGGCGCCAGCCCTTCCGTATCGGAGCGCCCGTGGTGGAAACCGTGTCGATCGGTTTACCAGCTGCCCGTATTCGGCATGCTCGCCCAGGGTTCGGCGACCGGCAGGCTCTCGCCCTTCTGCAGGAGCTCTACCGAAATGCCGTCCGGTGATTTCACGAAGGCCATGCGGCCCTCGCGCGGCGGACGCAGGATGGTGATGCCCTGCTTCTGCAAATGCGCGCAGGTGTCGTAGATGTTATCCACGCGATAGGCGAGATGGCCGAAATTGCGCCCGCCCTGATACTCCTCGTCATCCCAGTTGAAGGTGAGCTCCACC
>JADCCH010000190.1 GCA_020252865.1 Methylobacterium sp. | reverse complement strand
TTGAAGCTGATCTAGACGAGCCACGTCTCATCCATGAGAGCGGCCCGGCTGCGCGCGTGGCCCGCGTGGTGGAGCCGATCGTGAAGAGCCTGGGCTATCGCCTCGTGCGGGTGAAGATCACCGCTCAGAATGGCTGCACCGTGCAGATCATGGCCGAGCGCCCGGATGGCTCCTTCACGGTCGAGGATTGCGAGGCGACGAGCAGGGCGCTCTCGCCGCTGCTCGATGTCGAGGAGCCTGTGCAAGGCGCCTACAACCTCGAAGTATCATCGCCGGGCATCGATCGGCCGCTGGTGCGCGTTTCCGATTTCGCGCGCTGGACCGGCTTCGAGGCCAAGGTCGAGATGGCGATGATGCTGAACGGCCGGAAGCGCTTCCGCGGCCCGCTCGAAGGCGTCGAGGGCGAAACGCTCCGCATCGGCCTGCCGGACGCGCCGGAGGACAGCCCGAAATTCGCACTCATTCCCCTCCGCGAAATCGGCGAGGCCCGTCTCGTGCTGACGGATGAGGTCATCGCCGAATCGCTCTATCGCACGAAGCTCGCGCTCCGCGCCCTTGAAGGCGAGGAGACAGAAGCGGCCCTCGAAAAAGCCGAAAAACCCAACCGCTACCGGCCGGGCCCGCGCCCGCAGAAGCAGCGGCCCAAACCCGATCCCCGCAACCCGAAGCGATCGCGCTGAAAATACCAATTCCTCAGGAGGAACCCATGGCCATTTCCGCAAACCGGTTGGAGCTGCTGCAGATCGCCGATGCGGTCGCCCGCGAGAAGCTGATCGACCGCTCGATCGTGCTGGGTGCGCTGGAAGATGCCTATGCCCGTGCCGCGCGGCAGCGTTATGGCGCCGAGACCGACATCAAGGCCGAGATCAGCCCGAAGACCGGTGAAATCCGCCTGACCCGGCTGATGCATGTGGTCGAAAATGTCGAGTATCCCTCGCGCGAGATCGACCTCGCCACCGCCAAGCGCCGCGACCCGGCCGCCGAGATCGGCTCGATCTTCGCGGACACGCTGCCGCCCGTCGATTTCGGCCGCATCTCCGCGCAGAGCGCCAAGCAGGTCATCGTGCAGAAGGTGCGCGAGGCCGAGCGCGACAAGCAGTTCGACGAGTTCAAGGATCGCGTGGGCGATATCCTCAATGGCGTCGTGAAGCGCGTGGAATATGGCAATGTGATCGTCGATCTCGGCAAGGGCGAAGGCATCATCCGCCGCGACGAGCTGATCCCCCGCGAGGTTTTCCGCCCGGGCGATCGCATCCGCGCCTATCTCTATGATGTCCGCCGCGAGGCGCGCGGTCCGCAGATCTTCCTCTCCCGCACGCATCCCATGTTCATGGCCCGCCTCTTCGGGCAGGAAGTGCCGGAAATCTACGATGGCATCATCGAGATCAAGGCCGTGGCGCGTGATCCCGGCTCCCGCGCGAAAATCGCGGTCATCAGCCGTGATTCCTCCATTGATCCTGTCGGTGCCTGCGTCGGCATGCGCGGTTCGCGCGTTCAGGCCGTTGTGCAGGAGCTGCAGGGCGAGCGCGTGGATATCATTCCGTGGTCCGACAATGTCGCGACCTTCATCGTGAACGCGTTGCAGCCGGCGGAAGTGGCAAAGGTCGTGCTCGACGAGGAGAGCGAACGCATCGAGGTTGTCGTCCCGGATGACCAGCTCTCGCTCGCCATCGGGCGTCGTGGCCAGAACGTGCGCCTCGCCTCCCAGCTCACCGGCTGGTCCATCGACATCCTCACGGAAGCCGAGGAGAGCGAGCGTCGCCAGAAGGAATTCCTCGAGCGCTCGAAACTTTTCTGCGAGGCGCTCAATGTCGACGAGATGGTTGGCCAGCTTCTCGCCTCCGAAGGATTCGCAACCATCGAGGAAATCGCCTATGTCGATCGCTCGGATGTGTTGAACATCGAGGGCTTCGACGAGGACACGGCGGATGAACTGCAGCGCCGCGCGCAGACCTTCCTCGCAGAGCAGGAAGCGGCCCGGCAGGCCCGCCGCCGGGAGCTCGGTGTCGAGGATGAGCTCGGAACCATTCCCGGCGTTACCTCGGCGATGCTCGTGGCCTTCGGCGAGAATGACGTGAAGTCCCTCGAGGATCTCGCGGGATGCGCGACCGATGATCTCGTCGGCTGGACGGAAAAGAAGGGTGGCGAAACCGTGCGCGAGCCCGGTTTCCTCTCCGATCTCGGCGTGAGCCGCGACGAGGCCGAAGCGATCATCATGGCGGCGCGCGTGGCGGCCGGCTGGGTCGAGGCCGCGGATGAATTGGCTGAGGAGGCCCAGGAAACGGCGTGACCGAACCCGACATTCCTCCTGCCGCAACACTGAACGCGGATCGCGCCGCCACGATGCGGATGTGCGCGGTGACCCGAGTGGTTCGCCCGGTGGCGGCGCTCATCCGCTTCGTGGCAGGGCCGGATGGAAGTGTGGTCCCGGATATCCGGAGCAAGCTTCCGGGGCGGGGGGTCTGGGTCTCGAACAGCCGCGCGACGGTCGAGCAGGCCATGCGCCGCAAGGTCTTCGCCCGCGCGCTGAAAATCGAGGTGACCTGCCCGGGCGATCTCGCGGAGAAGGTGGAGCGGCTCCTGAAGCAGGATGCGCTGCAGATGCTCGCGATCGCGAACAAGGCCGGCGCGGTCGTGACCGGTTTCGACAAGATCGAGGGCATGAAGGGCGCAATTGCCGTGCTGGTTCAGGCACGGGACGGCTCGGAGGCCGAAAGGCGACGCCTCCAGGGGTATCTGCGTGGTCGCGGGCCGGGCCGGGCTGATCCGCCCGTGATTCAAGGGCTGGCGGCCGATGAATTAGCGCTGTCCTTGGGGCGTGAACATGTGATACATGCCGCGCTTAGGTCGCAGGAAGCGAGTTCGGCCTTTCTGGCCCGCGCGCGGCGACTGGATGAATTCCGGGTTGGCGACCCGGCTGCCCCGGGCGGCTCCGCCCCGGACGCCGTGCCTGCCGAGGCGTTGGATTTTTCACGATCCTGACGCGGAACGCACCCGTCCGATCTCGGATCGGATGCGAGTTCCGTGTCGGGGTCTTTCGGACGTGGTAAGGGCGGCATGGGGCCGCTCCAGCATCACGGGTCCGGTTCGTGCGAGGATCGTGCGGCCGGGCTGACGGGAACGGGTTATGAGGACGACGGAAAACGAATGGCGGACAACAACGACACGGGCGACAAGAAGCTGACGGTCGGCGGGGGCAAGACCCTTTCGCTGAAGCGTCCGATCGAGACGGGCATCGTCAAGCAGAGTTTCTCGCATGGCCGTACGAACCCGGTCGTCGTCGAGACGGTGAAGCGCCGTCCCGGCCCGGTCGAGGCGCGCCCCGGAAAGCCCGTTTTCACGGAAACCAAGGCCCAGCCGGTTCCGCCGCCGCCGCGCCCGCCCGTGCAGGAAGCGCCGGCGCCCCGCGCGCCAGAGGCCCAGAGCAACCTCACCAATGCCGAGGCCGATCGTCGCGCCCAGGTTCTCGCCGAGGCTCGCCGCCGCGAGGAGGAAGAGCGTCGTCGCCAGGAGCAGGAGCGCCGCGAGCGCGAGGAGCATGCCGCCGCCGAGGCGCGCCGCCGCGAGCAGGAAGCCGCTGCCCAGAAGGCCGCCGCCGCTGCCTCCGCGCCGGAAGCGCCGCGCGCCCAGCCTCAGCAGCCCGCCCCTATTGCGCCAGCACCCGCTCCTGCCCCCGTTCCTGCCAAGCCCGTGGTGCCCGCGCCCGCGCTACAGGCCCAGCGTCCTGCGCCGTCGCAAACGGATCGCCCGCGCTACGATTCGCCCCAGCGCGATTTCGGGCAGCGCCCGCCGCGTCTCGATGGCAAGAATTTCAACCGCTCCGGCGAAGGCAATGCGCCGCGCGGCGATGGTCCGCGTCGCGAAGGGGGTGATCGCGGTGCCCCGCGCGAGGGTGGTTTCCGCCCGCGTGAAGGGGGTGCGCCGCGTGAAGGGGGCGGTTTTAATCGCGAGGGCGGTGGTTTTCGCCCGCGCGAAGGCGCGCCGCGCGAGGGCGGTGGTTTCAATCGTGAAGGCGGCGGGTTCCGCCCCCGCGGCGAGGGCGCGCCGCGCGAAGGCGGTGGCTTCAACCGCGAGGGTGGTGCGCCGCGCCGCTTCGATGGTCCGCGTGGCGAGGGTGCGCCCCGCCGCGATGGGGATCGTCCGCAGGGCACGGTGCGCCTCGGCTTCGGCCCGCGGCCCGGCCAGGGGCCGGCCGGCGGGCTCTCGGCCCGTGGTCCGGGTGGTCCGCGTCTCGGCGGCGGCGCCCCTCCTGCGGTCAGCCCGGAATTCGGCGATATCCGTCCGCAGCGCCAGCCCGGTGCGGCCCCCCCGCGCAAGCCGGCGGATTTCGACGACGAGGATGCGCCCCGCAAGGCGAATGTGAAGCTCCCCGCCCCGGGTCGGGCCGAGAAGCCGAAGCCCGGCATGGAAAAGGCGCGCGGTCGCCTCACCATTTCGTCCGTCACCTCGGATGAGGACGAGCGCCAGCGTTCCGTCGCGGCGTTCAAGCGCCGCGTGCAGCGCATGAAGGGCCATCAGAGCAACGAATCGCGCGAGAAAATCGTCCGTGAGGTCGTGCTGCCCGAGACGATCACCATCCAGGAACTCGCGAACCGCATGTCGGAGCGCGGCGTGGATGTGATCCGCCTGCTCATGAAGATGGGCCAGATGCACAAGATCACCGACACGATCGACGCGGATACCGCGCAGCTCGTGGCGGAGGAAATGGGCCACACGGTGAAGCGCGTCTCCGATGCGGACGTGGAAGAAGGCCTCTTCGGCGAAGCCGACGAGACAGGGGATCAGGTCTCCCGTCCGCCGGTTGTCACCATCATGGGCCATGTCGACCACGGCAAGACCTCGCTGCTGGACGCGATCCGCAAGACCAATGTGGTGAAGGGCGAGGCCGGCGGCATCACCCAGCATATCGGCGCCTATCAGGTCACGAGCCCGCTCGGCGGCAAGATCACCTTCATCGACACGCCGGGCCACGCGGCCTTCACGGCGATGCGCGCCCGCGGCGCCCGTGTCACGGATATCGTGGTGCTGGTGGTGGCGGCGGATGACGGCGTGATGCCGCAGACGATCGAGGCCATCAACCACGCCAAGGCGGCGAAGGTGCCGATGATCGTGGCGATCAACAAGATCGACAAGCCGGAAGCCAAGCCCGAGCGCGTGCGCACCGAGCTGCTCCAGCACGATGTGCAGGTGGAGAGCATGGGCGGCGAAACGCTCGAGATCGAGGTTTCGGCCAAGGCCGGAACCAATCTCGAAAAGCTGCTCGAGACCATCCAGCTGCAGGCCGAAGTGCTCGATCTCAAGGCCAATCCCGAGCGTGCCGCCGAAGGCACGGTCATCGAGGCGAAGCTCGATCGCGGCCGCGGTCCGGTTGCGACCGTGCTGATCGAGCGCGGCACGCT
>JADCCH010000019.1 GCA_020252865.1 Methylobacterium sp. | reverse complement strand
TTCTTCGCGCTCTACAAGGTGCTGTTCGTCACCATCGAAATGCGCCACGCGCCATTCTTCGGCTGGATCAGGGATCTGGCGGCGCCCGATCCGACCTCGATCTTCAACCTGTTCGGCCTGTTGCCCTTCAACCCCGGCGCGGTGCCGGTGTTCGGGCCGTTCCTGATGCTCGGCGTCTGGCCCCTCATCATGGGCATCACGATGTGGGTTCAGATGAAGATGAACCCCGAGCCGACGGACCCCATCCAGAAGGCCGTCTTCGCCTGGATGCCCTTGCTCTTCACCTTCATGCTGGCCTCGTTCCCGGCCGGCCTCGTGATTTACTGGGCCTGGAACAACACCCTCTCGGTGCTCCAGCAATATGCGATCATGAAGAAACTCGGCACCAAGGTGGAGCTGTGGGACAACCTGAAATCTACCTTCAAGCGGGGGTAACTCCCCCCGCTTCGGAGCCTCGCGGAGAGCCAGCGATGACCGACGCGAAGCCCGATTACACCGAAGCCGGAAGGCGCCTTTTCGCTCGTGAGCCCGAATTCTACTGGGCGGCGGCAAAGAGCACCGATCTTCCCCCCCCGCGCGGGCTGGAAATCGCTTTTGCCGGCCGCTCGAATGTGGGGAAATCCTCGCTTATCAACGCGCTGACCGGGCGGAACTCGCTCGCTCGCACCTCGCATACGCCGGGGCGCACGCAGCAGCTCAACTTCTTCGATGTCGCCGGCGCCTTCTCCTTCATCGACATGCCGGGCTATGGCTTCGCGGCCGTGGGCAAGGAGAAAGTCTCCGCCTGGACCGGGATGATCCACGATTACCTCCGCGGCCGCGTGGAACTCGCCCGCGTGCTGCTGCTGATCGATGCCCGCCACGGGCTGAAACCCACGGATGACCCGGTTCTCGAGACCCTTCGCACAGCCGCCGTGCCGTTTCAGGTTGTCCTCACCAAGGCGGATGAACTCACCGCAAAGCATGCAGAAGCCGTGACCGGGGCGATCTCCACAAAGATCGCGCGCCATCCTGCCGCGCATCCCGATGTGATCCTCACCTCCGCCAAGACCGGGCAGGGGATTTGCGAACTCCGCGCGGCCATCGCCTTCCTGTTGGCGGAGCGCGGCGCCTTGCCGGATTGGGTGTGGAATTGATCGCGCGGCTTGCGATTGTCGCCGGTGCGGTGGCCGGCGCTCTGGGCGTCGCCGCCTCGGCCCGCGCGAGCCATGGCGGCGGCGAGAACCTCGCGATTGCCGCGCAGTTCCTGCTGTTTCATGCGCCGGTTCTGCTCGCTTTGGCGGCGCTGATCCGCGCGAGCCTTGTGGGCCCGCGCGCCGGGGCAGTGGTGCTGGCGCTGTTCGCTCTGGGCCTCGCATTGTTCTCGGGCGATCTCGCGATGCGGGCGCTTGCCGGCCAGCCGCTTTTCCGCATGGCCGCCCCCTTGGGTGGCGGCACGCTGATCCTCGCCTGGTTGGCCCTTGCCGCGGGCGCGCTCACGGGTGCGAAAAGCCGCGGCGGGTGATTGAGCTTCCCGCGCTTTCCGCTAAGACGACGGACGCTTTTTTCCGCGAAGGGCCTGCCATGACGAAAACGCTTCCCGACGTTCATACCCGCGCCGAGGTGATTGCCGAGGCGCTGCCCTTTATGCAGCGCTACGATCAGGAAGTCGTGGTCATCAAGTATGGCGGCCATGCCATGGGCAACCAGGCAGCGGCGGAGGATTTCGCCGAGGATGTCGTGCTGCTCGAATTGCAAGGCGTGAAGCCCATCGTGGTGCATGGCGGCGGGCCCCAGATCGGCAAGATGCTCGACAAGCTCGGCATCAGAAGCGAGTTTCAGGGCGGCTTGCGCGTCACCGATGCCGCGACGGTGGAGATTGTCGAGATGGTGCTCGCCGGCTCCATCAACAAGCAGATCGTCGGCTGGCTCTCGGCCGAGGGCGGAAAGGCGATTGGCCTGTGCGGTAAGGACGGCAACATGGTGACGGCGCGGAAGCTCACCCGCACCATGCGTGATCCCGATTCCAACATCGAGCGCGAGGTGGATCTCGGCTTCGTGGGCGATCCGCACAAGGTGGATCGCTCTGTGCTCGATGCCGTGCTGAAGGCGGAACTCATCCCCGTTCTCGCCCCCGTCGCGATCGGCGAGGATGGCCAGACCTACAACGTGAATGCCGATACCTTCGCCGGGGCCATCGCCGGCGCGATGAAGGCGAAGCGCCTGCTTCTCCTCACCGATGTGCCGGGCGTTCTCGACAAGGACAAGAACCTGATCCCGCAATTGACCGTGGACCAGTGTCGCGAACTGATCGCCGACGGCACCGTTTCAGGCGGCATGATCCCCAAGATCGAGACCTGCATCTACGCGATCGAACAGGGCGTGGAAGGCGTGGTGATCCTCGATGGCAAGGTGCCGCATGCCGTGCTGCTCGAGCTTCTCACCGAGCATGGCGCGGGCACGCTGATTACGCCCTGACCGTCCTTGCGAGGAAGCGCGGAACGCGCTGACGCGGCAATCCAGAACAAGGGCTGGATTGCTTCGTCGTGTCACTCCTCGCAATGACAGGACAAGCGTTGCCCAGAGCGAAATTCGATCTGATTCAGTCAGATCGGCAACCGCTCTAGAACATGATGTGTTCAGATGGAAGCACATCATGCTCTTATCTTATTATTGTCGCATGCTTTTTTGTGAAAAACCGGATTCCACTTTTTCACAGCATGCTCCAGCCCGGCACTCAATATTCCACCTTCGTGAAAGAGAGCCCGTATGCTGGCGCGACCGGCCCGCATCGGGCGCGATCCTTCGCGTCCAGCGCCTCACGCATGCGGCTCACCGGCCAGAGACCACGCCCGACCTGCACCAGCGAGCCGACCATGGACCGCACCTGGTTGTGCAGGAAGGAGCGGGCGGCGGCCTCGATATGCACCTCCTCGCCCGCGCGGAACACGCGGAACTCCTCCAGCGTGCGGATCGGGCTCTTCGCCTGGCAGGCCGAGGCGCGGAAGGTCGTGAAATCATGCTGCCCGAGGATGGATTGCGCCGCCTCGTGCATCGCCTCGACATCGAGGGGCTTGATGATATGCCAGACGCGCATCCGGTCGAGCGCGGAAGGGGCGGGGCGATTCAGCAGACGGTAGCGGTAATGACGCCGTCGCGCCCAGAGGCGGCAATCGAACCGCTCCTCGGCAGGCTCGGCCGAGAGCACGCTCACGGCCTCCCCGGCGATCTTCAGATGCGCGTTGAGCGCATCGCGCAAGGTGCGGTCGTTCCAGGGTTTCTTCAGATCCACATGACTCACCTGCCCCAGGGCATGCACGCCAGCATCGGTGCGGCCCGCGCATTTGAGGCGCGGGGCATCGGGCTCGATGGCCCAGAGCGCGCGCTCCAGCGCATCCTGCACGCCGCGCCCCTCGGCCTGGCTCTGCCAGCCCTGATAGGGCGTGCCGTCATATTCGATGACGAGCTTGAAGCGGCGCATCAGCCGACCTTGGTGCCTATGGGCAAACCCTTGCCACGCGCGAAATCCGCGGCACGCATCGCGCCCTTGCCCGCAGGCTGCACTTCCAGAAGCCGGATTGCCCCCCTGCCACAGGCGATGACATTCTCGCCGATCACCGTGCCCGCCGGGCCGGAACCCTCGGCAATGGCGGAGCGCAGGACCTTCACCCGGCGCCCCTCCACCTCGAAGAAGGCCCCGGGTGCGGGCGAGAGGCCGCGAATATGGTTGTGCGCCTCGGAAGCCGGTTTCGAAAAATCGATGCGGCATTCTTCCTTGGTGATCTTCGCCGCGTAGGTTACGCCTTCGCTCGCCTGCGGCGCGAAACTCAGCGAACCGCGCGCCAGCGCTGCCAGCGCGCGCACCATCAGATCTGCGCCCACCACCATCATCCGGTCATGCAGTTGCCCGGCGGTCATCTCCGGCGAAATCGCGATGCGCTCGGCCATGCCGATCGCGCCGGTATCGAGCCCTTGTTCCATCTTCATCACCATGACGGCGGTTTCCTTGTCGCCGGCCATGATGGCGCGCTGAATGGGTGCCGCTCCCCGCCAGCGAGGCAGGGCGGAACCATGGAGGTTGAGACAGCCCAGCGGCATCGCTTCCAGCACCGGCACGGGAAGGATCAGCCCATAGGCCACGACGATCGCCGCATCCGCGCCGAAGCTTGCGAATTCGGCCTGCGCCTCCGTGTTGCGAAGGGATTTCGGCGTGAGCACGGGAAGGCGGAAGCGCTCTGCCGCCTGATGCACCGGCGATTTCACGAGATCGAGCCCGCGCCGCCCGCCCGGCGCCGGTGCGCGGGTATAGACCGCGACCACCTCATGGCCCTGGCCCAGGATTTCCATGAGCGTGGGCACCGCGAAAGCCGGCGTGCCCATGAAGATGAGGCGCAGGCTCACGCCTCGTCCTCCCGCTTGGCGGCCTTGGCAAATTTCTTGATCACACGGTCGCGTTTCAGCTTCGAGAGATAATCGATGAAGAGCACACCGTTGAGGTGATCGAGTTCATGCTGGATGCAGGTTGCCAGAATGCCATCCGCCTCGATCTCGCGCTCGTTGAAGTCGATGTCGCGGTATTTGAGCCGGACTTTCGCGGGGCGTTCCACCTCTTCGTAATATTCGGGGATGGAGAGGCAGCCTTCCTCGTAAACGCTCATCTCGTCCGATTTCCAGGTGATCTCCGGGTTGATCACCACCATCGGCTCGCGCGTGTCGTCGCGCTTGGAAACATCGAGCGTGAAGAGGCGCTTCGGCTCCCCCACCTGGATGGCCGCGAGCCCGATGCCCGGCGCGTCATACATCGTTGCGAACATATCATCGACAAAGCGGCGCAAATCCTTGTCCATGCCCGCAAGGGGCGCGGAGATCTGGCGCAGGCGCGCATCGGGAAGGATAACAAGTTTGCGAATGCTCATGGCTTGGCTGAGGGGCGAAAAATGGAATTGCCGGAGCCATATCGAAGCTGACGAACAGGGTCAATCCGTTCCAATTTTGTTCTCTCTTTCGAATCGTGCTAGCTTACCCGCCATGAATGATGTCGTGCTGATCATGGGCGGGCGGGCGATCACCGTCGCGGAGGCCGTTACCGCCGCGGGCATGCTCGCGGGGCTTCTGCTGCTGGGCCTGCTGATGATCGCGCTGCGCGCGCGCCGCGAACAGGCCGAGGCGCAGGCCGCCGCCGCCGAGCGCCAGCGCGAGCTCGACGACAAGCTCGAGGCCATGACCCGGCTTCATGCCGAGATGACCGGCCGGATGCAGACCATGGCGGAAGTGTTCGGCTCGCGGCAGGCGGAACTGACGCGCGCCATCGGCGACCGCTTCGATTCGCTGCGCGGCACCGTGCATTCCACGCTTTCGGAAAATGCCGAACGAGCTGCCGAGCATCTGGGCAAGCTCAACGAGCGCCTCGCTGTCATCGACGCCGCGCAGGCGAATCTCAAGGGGCTCGCCAGCGAGATGCTGAGCCTGAAGGATGTGCTTTCGAACAAGCAGGCGCGCGGAGCCTATGGGCAGGGTCGCATGGAGGCGATCATCCGCGATGCCTTGCCCGCGCGTGCCTTCGAGTTCCAGGCCACGCTTCCGAATCGTGCTCGTCCCGATTGCATCATCCGCCTGCCGGGGGATGATCGCCCGCTGGTGGTCGATGCGAAATTCCCGCTTGAAGGATTCGCGGCCCTGCGCGAGGCGCAGAGCGAGGAGGCACGCGTGGCTTCGTTAAAGCGCGTGCGCAATGACCTTCAGGTGCATATCAGGGATATCGCCGAGAAATACCTTCTGCCGGGGCAGACCCAGGATCTCGCACTGATGTTCGTGCCCTCCGAGGCGCTCTACGCCGATCTCTCCGAGCAGTTCGAGGATCTCGTTCAGAAGGCGTATCGCGCGCGCGTGCTCATCGTTTCGCCTTCTCTCCTGCTGATGGCGGTGCAGGTGGCGCAGGCCATCGTGCGCGATGCCGCGATCCGCGATCAGGCGCGGATGATCCAGGTCGAGGTTGGCAAGCTGCTCGACGA
>JADCCH010000189.1 GCA_020252865.1 Methylobacterium sp. | reverse complement strand
GCTGGCCTTGCGCTTCTGGGCTTTTCGTTCGTGATGCCATATTGGTTGGCGGGGCTTGTCGTGCCCATGGCCTTCTATGCGATGGGCGTGGGCTTCACATTGCCGCAATCCGCTGCCGGCGCGCTGATGCCGTTCCCGGATCGCGCGGGCAGTGTCTCGTCGCTGCTGGGCATCATGCAGATGAGCTTCGCGGCCCTCGTGGGGGCGCTGGTCGGCGCTTTCGTGGCGCAGAGCCCTGTCGCGCTGACGGCTGCGACGGCCCTGATGGGACTGATCGGGTTCGCGACCCTGCCGGCCATCCGGCGCGTCAGCCCGTTTTCCTGATCCTCAGCCGCCGAACAGGCGCGAGAGCAGGCTGCGCTCCTGCGTGCTCGGCCCCTCGAGCCGCATCGGGGAATCGCCGCCGGGCGCATGGCGCGTGCCGGCCGGCTGCTGCGCCACCGGCATGCCATGGCCGGTGCCAAGCCAGCCGCCTTCGTTGAGGCCGGGCAGCGGCTGCGGCTGGATCTTGCCATGGGCCTCGCGCATGAAGCTGGCCCAGAGTTCGGCCGGAAGGCCTGAACCCGTGACTTTCTTCATCAAGTCGCCTTCGTCGTTGCCCACCCAGACGCTCGCGACGAGATGGGCGGTGTAGCCCACGAACCACGCATCCTTGTGCTCCTGCGTGGTGCCGGTCTTGCCTGCGGCCTGCCAGCCTGGCAGGTCTGATTTGCGGGCGGTGCCGGAAACCAGCGTCTCGCGCATCATGCGGTTCAGCGCGCCGATGGTTGCCGGCTCGGCAACCTGGCCCAGATTCCGCGGCTGGCGCCGGTAGATCAGCGTGCCATCGGTCGCCTTCACCTCGATGATCGCATGCGGGATGACCCCCGTGCCGCCATTGGCGAAAGCCGCATAGGCCGTGGTCATCTCCATCGGCGTGACTTCCGAGGTGCCGAGCGCCAGCGACGCATCTGCCCGCAGGCCCGACGAAATGCCGAGCCTCTGCGCCGTGCGCACCACCGTGCGCGGCCCGATCTCCATGATGAGCTTGGCCGGAATCGTGTTCAGCGACAAGGCCAGCGCCTGCTGGAGTGTCACGTTGCCGAAATATTCACGCGTGTAGTTCTCCGGCTTCCAGCCCTTGATGTTCACCGGGCCATCCTCGCGGATGGTATCCGGCGTGAGGCCTTTCTCGAGGGCCGCGAGATAGACGAAGGGCTTGAAACTGGAACCCGGCTGGCGGCGCGCCATCACCGCGCGGTTGAACTGGCTCTGCGCGTAATCACGTCCACCGACCAGCGCGCGCACCGCGCCATCGGGGCTCATCGCGACCATCGCGATCTGGTCGACATTCAGCTTCAGGCGCTTCTGCTCGAATTCGGTGGCGACCACCTTCTCGGCGAGGCCCTGCAGGCGCGGGTCGATCGTGGTCTTCACCACGATGTCGCGGTCGATGGTGCCGATATGGTCGTCGAGCACGTCCATCACCCAGTCCGCCACGTAGTTGCCGGCGCCGGGCCGCGCCCGTTTGCGCGCTTCGGTGGTGTTGGTCCTGGCGAGCTTTGCCATCTCCGGCGTCGCGTGGCCCTGTTCCACCATCTTGGCGAGCACGAGAGCGGCGCGTTCGGCCGCGCCTTCCGGGTTGCGGTTCGGCGCCAGGCGCGAGGGGCTCTGCACGAGGCCGGCGAGCACGGCCGCCTCGCCGAGGGTGAGCGCCCGCGCGCTCTTGCCGAAATAGCGCTGCGAGGCCGCTTCCACGCCATAGGCGCCGGAGCCGAAATAGACGCGGTTCATGTAGAGTTCGAGGATCTGGTCCTTCGAATAGTTCCGTTCCAGCCAGATCGAGAGCAAAGCTTCCTGGATCTTGCGCGAAAGCGTGCGCTCCTGCGTGAGGAAAAGGTTCTTCGCGAGTTGCTGGGTGAGGGTGGAGCCTCCTTCCGCCGCGCGGCCCGAACTCGCATTACGCATCACGGCGCGGGCAAGACCCACGGGATCGATGCCGAAATGCGAGTAGAAGCGCCGGTCCTCGATGGAGACAAAGGCCATCGGCAGGTAGCGCGGCAACTCGCCGAAGGGCACGTTGGCACCGCCCGTCTCGCCCCGGTTGGCGATCAGCGTGCCATCTGCTGCGAGGATCGCCACATTGGGCGGGCGCTTCGGCACCGCGAGCTGATCGATCGGCGGCAATTTCATCGCGAAATAGCCGATGATGCCCGTAAGCGCGATGGCGCCCCACAGCACGAGCGTCAGGCTCCAGTAGAAGATCGTGCCGAAAAAGCCGCGTCGACCCTTGCCCCGGCGATGCCGGTCGCGACCACGGCGCGGCGGCTCGTCATCAGCGGGAGGCTCGGGTTGACGTCTTGTCCGGCGGTCACGATCCTCCGGCGCGAGCCGAAGGTCGCCCGATGCATAGCCGCCGTCATCCTCGAAGCGTGGTTCGCGCCGCGAACCGCCTGCTCGCCCTCTGGCCATATCCGGACCTTGCGCCCCCGCCTTCCAAGCCTCTTCGAACGGAAGAAACCGAAGGACCGACATACTGGGCCAATCGGCTTGACCTCTCGTTAATTCGGAGGACCTTAAAGATAGGTCCGAATTGCGGCCATTTCTGGGGAGCCGAGAATTTCACTTCAGCGCTGATGGTTGCGGATGGCGGTGATGGTCGTTGTCGGGGTGATGGCCTCGGGGTCAATCAGCAGGTGCAGGATCGCCGGCTTGCCGGAGGCGCGGGCCCGCTCGAAAGCGGGAATGAACTCCTCCGTGCGCTCCACGCGCTCGCCATGCCCGCCG
>JADCCH010000188.1 GCA_020252865.1 Methylobacterium sp. | reverse complement strand
TCGATCGCGGCCCGACGCTCATCACCGCCCCGGACCTGCTGGAAGAGCTCTGGGCGCTTTGCGGCAAGCGGATGGCGGATCATGTCACGCTGAAACCGCTCGATCCCTTCTATCGCATCGCCTTCGCGGATGGCTCGCATCTCGATTGGGGCGGCGACGAGGAAACGATGCGCGCACGCATCGCCGCCTTCGCGCCGGGCGAGGCGGAGGGTTATGCGAAGATCCTCAAGGAGAGCGCCGCAATCTATCGCGTGGGCTACGAGCAGCTTTCCGCAAGACCCTTTTCGCACGTCACGGATATGCTGAAAGCGGTGCCACAGATGGCGATGATGCGGGCGGATCGCTCGCTTTACAAGATGGTCGCGCGGCACGTGACCGACGAGCGCCTCAGGATGGCGCTGAGCTTCCACCCGCTTTTCATTGGCGGCAATCCGTTCAATGTCACGGCGGTCTATGCGCTGATCCTGCATCTCGAACGGGAATTCGGGGTGCATTATGCGATGGGCGGAACGGGCGCGGTGGTCGCCGGCCTTGCCGATCTCGTGCAAGGGGAAGGACATGCGCTCCGCTTCGGCACGGATGTGACGCGCATCCTGCATGAACATGGCCGCGTGACGGGCGTGGAACTCGCCGATGGCACGAGCTTGAAAGCGGATATCGTCGTCTCCAATGCCTGTACCGCCCATACCTATGGCACCTTGCTGGCAGACCTTCCGAAGAAGCGCTGGACGTTGAGGAAGCTCGCGAATGCGCGCTACTCGATGGGCGTGTTCGTCTGGTATTTCGGGACGAGGCACCGCTACGAGCACCTGCATCACCACACGATCCAGATGGGGCCGCGCTATCGTGGCCTGCTCGATGACATCTTCACCCGGAAGCGGCTCTCGAAGGATTTCAGCCTCTACCTGCATCGGCCGTCGGCCACCGATCCCTCTGTCGCGCCCGAGGGGCATGATGCCTTCTATTGCCTCGTGCCGGTGCCGAACCTGCAGGGCAAGATTGACTGGCGCCGCGAGTCCGAGCCCATGCGCCGGCGCATCCAGTCGCATCTCGAGGCGACGCTCCTGCCAAAGCTCGGCGCGAACCTCGTGACCTCCGCCGTGATGACGCCGCTCGATTTCGAATCGCGGCTCCTTTCCACGCATGGTGCGGCCTTCAGCCTGGAACCCACCTTGTTCCAGAGCGCGTGGTTCCGCCCGCATAACCGGAGCGAGGAGCTCGACGGCCTCTATCTCGTGGGAGCGGGCACGCATCCCGGCGCGGGCGTGCCGGGCGTGCTCTGCTCGGCGAAGGTGCTGGATGAGGTCGTGCCAGCCCCGACAGGAGTGCCGCATGCTTGAACCGGATTATCAGGCCTGCCGCCAGCTGCTTGAGAAGGGATCGCGCTCGTTCGCCATGGCCTCGCGGCTGTTGCCGCAGCGGGTCGTGCGGCCTGCAACCGCCTTCTATGCCTTCTGCCGTGTGGCCGATGACCTGATCGATCTCGGCCAAAGCCCGGAAGCGGGCCTTGCTTGTGTGCGTGAGCGCGTCGAGGCCATGGCGGGGGGTGCGCCCTTCGATCACCCTGCGGATCGCGCCTTCGCGGCCGTCATGGCGAAGCATGATCTTCCTCGCGCCCCCGTGGATGCCCTCGTGGAGGGCTTCGCCTGGGATGCCGGGGGGCGGGCCTATGAAAACCTTGGCGATCTGCAGGATTATGCGGCGCGGGTCGCCGGTTCGGTCGGCATCGTCATGAGCCTGTTGATGGGTGCGCGCTCCGATGCCGCGCTCGCGGCCGCCTCCGATCTCGGCGTGGCGATGCAACTCACCAATATCGCGCGTGATGTGGGGGAGGATGCGCGCAACGGCAGGCTCTATCTTCCGCGCGACTGGGTTGCGGAAGCGGGGGTCGACGCGCGAGAGTTTCTCGCGCGCCCCGCCTTCAGCCTGGCGATCGCCGCGCTCGTCAAGCGCCTTCTCGCCGAGGCCGAGCGGCTCTATGCACGGGCGGAGAACGGCATCGTGCTGCTGCCGCCGGATTGTCGCCCCGCCATCCGGGCGGCGCGGCTGATCTATTCGGAGATTGGCGCGGATCTCCTCCGCCATCGCGCCGATCCAATCGCCCGCCGCGCTGTCGTGCGGGATCGCTGGAAGATGGTGCTTGCGTTCCGCGCCCATGCGCCGCTTTCGGGCGAAATCGCCGCGCGCCGCCGGCGGACCGGCACAGAGCCGCTTGCCGCCAACCGCTTCATGATCGACGCGATCAGTGCCGCGAGCCCGCAACAGGCGGTTCCCCGTTTTCCGCCGCTCTGGTGGGATGTGAGCGGCCGCGTCCTGCCCGTGCTCTCGATCATCGAGAAGCTCGAATGGGCCGAGCGCAGGCTGGATGTTCCCGTGCGCTGAGCCATGCTGCGCCCATGGACGCCGACACCCTGATCGTCATCGGGATGGCGCTGGCCGCGGTGATCTGCCTCGGCTTCGGCTTTCAGCAACTCTGGTCGCGCTGTCGCGAGAATCGCCAGCCGGGGGAAACGAAGGCGCATGTGGAGGCGAAAAAGCCCTAGAGCGAAATTCGATCTGAATGAATCAGATCGACCGCTCTATGTTTCTGTCATTGATCGTATTTTCCTCGATCAACCGGTATCCACTTGACTGGAAAATGCTCTAGCCCCTTCGCGGCATGCGAAACGGCAGCATGGCCTGCACGACAGGCCGCGTGAGATGGGTGAGCGACAGGCTCTCCTGCACGGCCTCCAGCCTCCGGCCCATATGCGCCATCTCGATGACGGATCGGGAATAGAAGGGCGTATCCTCGAGCGTTTTCAGAAGCTTCGTCCCGGCCTCGCCATGGGCGATGCGCGGCACGCGCCACAGCGTGCGCGGCAGCATCTGACCCGGTGGCAGAACCTGCTCCATTTCCACGCCGTCGCGACCGAAATCCACGCAGAAACCGAAGTTCCGGCCATCGCGCCGGGTGCCGGAATAGGCGACGAGCGCGCCGTTCTCATGCGCCGCGCGCTGCCAGTTCCACGCCACGAAGCCCTCCGCGATGGGCGCATCGCCGCGATTGTGATCGAGGTAACCCGTTCCCCGCCAGGTGAGATCGGGCCGATCGAAATCCAGCCTCACGCTCGCGAGTGGCGAGACGGGGTGCCAGAGATGCTGGCCATGCTCGTTCAGCACGAATGCCTGCCGGCCCCAGACCTGCGGCGTGACGCGGATTTCCCCCACAAGGTGGCGGGGCAGGGGGAAGCCCCATTCCCGCACGGAAATCACGAGATCACCCCCCTCCCAGCGCATCGCGCTCGGGCCGATCACCAGCCGGTCGCGGTCGCGGTGAAGGGCGGAGGCACCGCGCTCGGTCATGGCCCAGCCGCGCTTCTTGCCATAGAGCGCGACATTCAGCGCGACATGGTTTTCGGCCGGAACCGGCTTGTTGCGCCGCGCGAAGGTGTAATAGGGCGAGAAGACGCTGCCGACAAAGCCGATGATCGTCAGCGCGTTCCGGCCATCGTCGCTGACGGCGTCGAGATACCACCAGGCATAGCCACCGGGTGGAACCGCGAGGTCGAAGCGAGATCCGTCAGCAGGGCCTCCGCCGCGAGGCTGCCCGAAATCGTCACCATCGGCACGCCAGCCCCCGGATGCACGCTCCCGCCGGCACAATAGAGGCCCGGAATCCGGGTTCGTGCCCCCGGTCTCTGGAACGAGGCCATGGCTCCGTGGGTTGCCTGGCCGTAGAGCCCCCCGCCCGATCCCGGAAACAGCCCCTCGAAATCCTGCGGCGTCATCGTTCGCGGGGGGTGGCGGCCCGGCAGGATTCGCACGCCATGTCGGGAGAGGGCGGCCTCGATCCGGGCTTGGCATTGGTTTGGCTCCAGCTTGTCGAAGGTGAGATCATCGCCGCGGGGCGGCGCGTTGATAAGCGCGAGGAAGCGCTCCTCGCTGCCGCGGCGATTCATGGGGGAATCTTGCCGGTCGAGCGCGCAGAGATAGAGCGTGGGGTCTTCGGGCATGTGCCCTTGCGCCAATTGCCGGAACTCCCGCGCATAATCACGCGAGAAGAAGACATTGTGCATCGGCAGGCCGGGACCGGAAATGTGGCCGGCAAAACTGACCGTGACCGCCGAGAGCGAGCGCTTGGCGCGGGCGCGCGGCGGCACGGCCTCGCGCATCGCGTCGCCCAGAAGCCCGAGATGGAAGGCATCCGTATCGGCGTTCACGATCACCGCCTCGGCCGGGAAAACCTCTCCGCTCGCCAGCACGACTGCCGAAACGCGCCCCTGCCGGGCTTCGATGCGGGTGACGCGCGCGTTGCATCGTAAAGTGCCGCCGAGACGTTCCAGCTCACGCGTCATGGCCTTGGCAAGCACGGGCAAGCCGCCCTCGATGGCCCAGACGCCCTCCATCTCGGCATGGGCGATGAGCATCAGCGTCGCGGGCGAAAGAAAGGGGTTCGAGCCGCAATAGGTGGCATAGCGCCCGAAGAGTTGGCGCAGGCGCGGATCGGGGAAGTAATCGCCAAGGGCATCCCAAAGCCTGGTGAAAGGTCGGATCCGCAGCATGGCCGATAGGCCCGCGATGCGCGCCAGTTCCACCGGTCCCGGTTTCGCGCGTCGCATGAAGGAGAGATCCAGCGCCTCGAACATGCTGCGACTGTCCGTGCAGAAGCGACGGAAGCCTTCCACGGCCATGGGGCCGGCGAAGGCTGCAATCGCGTCGCTCGACCGATCTCGATCCGCGAAGAGATCGAGCCGGGAGCCATCCTGCCAGAAATGGCGGGCGAGGCAGGCCAGCGGGGTGGTTTTCACGGCGGAATCGAAATCCGAGCCGATCTCCGCGAAGAGGTTCTCGAAGACCGGCTTCAGGGTGAAAACCGTCGGCCCGGCTTCCAGCGCATGCGGGCCGGAAAACGCGCTGCGCGCCTTTCCGCCGGGTTCGGGCATCGCCTCGAACACGGTCACCGCGCAGCTCCTGGCCGCCAGACGCAGCGCCGCAGCGAGCCCGCCGAAGCCGGCTCCGATCACCGCGACGGACGGAGAGAGGCGCATGGAATGCTCCCGGAAGCGTCAAGCGGCGCTGACATAATCGCTTGACATAAAAAACTGTCCAATCATCATTACACAGATCGCGATCCGCGCAAGAGTCAGATGTGCCGGCCTTGCGGGTTGTGCGGATGGTTTCGCGGGTGGAGGGGCAGATGGTCCAATTCGAGCGGTTCCTGGAGGCCGTCCTTTCGGATGCAAGGCTCGAGGGCTGCCCGCCCCGGCTGGGCGAGGCCGTCCACTACGCGGTTTTCCCTGGCGGTGCCCGCATTCGTCCGCGCCTTGCCATGGCGGTCGCCAAGGCCTGTGGTGCGAAGGCCGGGCCGATCGTCGCCGGTGCTGCGGCCGCCATCGAGTTCCTGCACTGCGCCTCGCTCGTTCATGATGATCTGCCCTGCTTCGATGATGCCGAAATCCGCCGCGGCAAGGCTTCGGTGCACAAGGCTTTCGGCGAGCCGCTCGCGGTGCTGGCTGGGGACGCGCTCATCGTTCTCGCCTTCGAGACGGTGGCACGCCATGCCATTGCGCATCCCGCGCGGATGGCGGCGCTCGTCTCCATTCTCGGCGGTGCAGTGGGCACGCGCGGCGGCATTGTCGCCGGACAAGCCTGGGAGGCCGAAAGCTCGATCGATCTCGCGCGCTACCATCAG
>JADCCH010000187.1 GCA_020252865.1 Methylobacterium sp. | reverse complement strand
GCGATAGGCCTTCTCCACGCGGTCAAATGCATCATTCGCGGCTTCCGCCAGCGGTCGAATTTCACTGGGTAGCCGGGCTGCCGGAATCCGCTGATGCAGCGCGTCCGGGCCAATCTCGAGCGCTGCCGCCGAAGCCTGCCTCAGAGGCAGGAGGGCGCGCCTCAACGCCCAGGCACCGATCAGAATGATCAGAGCGATGAACACGGGCACACCCCAGGCGAGATCAAGGAAAAACTCCTGGATCACGGAATGGACAAGGTTGGAAGGGCCGTGAGCGGCCTCGATCACGCTGGTGTGCCAAACCAGCCAGCCGAGCCCGATGGCAGTGAGCGCCAGCATGATGATGGCCAGTCGAATGCCGACTTGCCAGGCCAGTGACTGGCGGTCGATCATGAAGGCTCGGCCCGGAGCATGTAGCCGAGCCCCCGGAAGGTGATGATGCTGGCTTGCGCTCCTGCTTCCTGAAGTTTCTTGCGCAGATTGTGAATATGGACCGGCACTGCGTTGGAGGCAGGCTCCCCGTCGCGTCCATACAGGGCATCGATCAGGGTTTCACGCGTGACGACCCTGCCCAATCGCCGCATCAGGCATTCAAGCGCTGCGAGTTCGTGCCGTGGCAAAACGAGGTTTCGGTCACGGATGATGGCGACGCGTTCGATTGCATCATAAGTAATGTCTCCCGCCCTCAGTTCCTGGCCGAGCGCTCCGCCGGGGCGACGCAGAACGGCGCGAATCCGCGCGATCAATTCCTCAATGGCAAAAGGTTTGACCAAGTAGTCGTCGGCACCGTTTTCGAGCCCAGCCACCCGATCCGGCACGCCATCGCGCGCCGTGAGCACAAGCACTGGTACCGCGTTGCCGGCAGCGCGTAACTCGCGGACAAGTTCCAGCCCGTCGCCGTCCGGCAATCCTCGATCGACGAGGAGAGCGTCAAAACGCTCCCGGCGAGCGAGATCGCGAGCGTCGGCGAGATCCAGAGCGCGATCGGTCACAAAACCCGCCTCCCGCAGTGAGGCATGCAAGAGATTGCCCAATCGGCGCTCATCCTCCACCAACAACAGGCGCAAGCGATGCCACTCTCCTTCGAAAACTGCCTTAAACTTAGTCACTGATCCTTATGCGATCACGGTCGGACGTTTCGTGCAAGAGACGTCACGTCTTGATGGCAAATGGGGGAAACGATGATGAAATGGACAAAGCTCGCGATTTTGATGCTGTTTGGTGCTGGGCTGATGGCGGCACCCTTCATGAAGGCTGGCCAGGCGCAACAGGCCGCCCCCCAGAAGAATGTGAATGACTGGCTTCTGAATGCCGACAACGACACGGAGCGCTTCACGAAGTTGCAGACCTTCCTTCGTGGCTTTGATCAGCCCATGTGGGAGGTCGGCGAACGCTACCAGCGGGTCTATGATGCGTTGTCGGACGGCAATTACGAACTCGCCATGTACCACTGGGAAAAGATCAAGTCCTCGATCACAACCGGCTACATGAAGCGGCCCAAACGCCAGCCCAATTCCGATGCGATGTTCATCAAGAACGTTTACGATCCCATCCTCGCCTCTTTCAAAACGAAGGACTCCAAAAAGGCTTGGGAGGGTTTTGATCTCGGTCGCAATGCTTGTATGGCCTGCCATGTTGCCGAGGAGGTCGGCTTCATGAACGATCAACCACTCTTCCGGCGCACGGCGTTCCCGCCGAAGAAGTGAAGCACGCGCAATGCGGGATGGAAGGGCCTCGCGCGCTCCGCCGCAAAGCCCCGTTCACGATCTCCCGCATCGAGCGGTCACGTTCGATGTGCGTGCCTGGGCCTTTCTCCCGTGTAGAGGCTTCCGCCACTCCCTTGATGCCATCGGCGGCACGTTATCCGCAGGGTGGTCATGCCGGTCTCCGGCCGTGCTTCGACGGGCGGGCGTTCAGATTGTCCGGCCGCCATCGACCTCGAGGATGACGCCCGTGACGAATTCGGCTTCGTCCGAGGCGAGATAGAGACAGGCATTGGCGATATCAGCCGGGGTCGAGAAGCGCCCGAGCGGGATGGTGCCGAGGAATTTCGCGCGGTTCTCCGGCGTATCCGGCATGCCCATGAATTGTTCGAGCAGGCCCGTCGCGCCGATCACCGGGGCGACACAGTTCACGCGGATCCTGTCCGGTGCGAGTTCGACCGCCATCGAGCGCGAGAGCAGGTTCACGGCACCCTTGGTGGAATTGTACCAGGTGAGCCCGGGGCGCGGCCGGATGCCGGCGGTGGAGCCGATATTGAGGATCACTCCGCCGCCTTTCTCGCGGAAATGCGGGATGATCGCGCGCGACATGTGGAAGATCGCCTTCACATTGATGGCGTAGACGCGGTCGAACTCCTCCTCCGTCACCTCCATCATCGGCTTGTTCCTGTGGCTCCAGCCGGCATTGTTCACGACGATGTCGATGCGCCCGCCGCCGAATTCCGCGGTGGCCTTCACGGCCAACCCGGTTTCCGCCATCAAGGTCAGGTCGGCCTTCACGGCGATGGCCGAGGCGCCGATTTCCGAGGCGACGCGCCTTGCGCCCTCGAGGTTGATATCCACCACCCCAACCCTCGCGCCCTCGCGGGCGAAGGTCTTCGCGATGCCTTCGCCGAACCCCGAACCCGCGCCGGTAATGAGGGCGGTCTTGCCTTGGAGACGCATGGTCAACTCCTTGAATTCCTCAGAGAGAAGGCGGGGAGGCACCCCGCCTCGCGGGGTTCAGCCGTGCTTCACGACAAGGGTTTTGAGAGCGCCGAATTCATAGAGCGCCTCGAATCCCTTCTCACGGCCATGGCCGGACTTCTTCATGCCGCCGAAGGGCAGTTCAATGCCGCCGCCCGCGCCATAGCCATTCACGAAAAGCTGGCCCGCGCGCACCTTGCGCGCGACACGGATCGCGCGGCTGCCGTCGCCTGACCAGACTCCCGCGACAAGGCCGTAATCCGTGCCGTTGGCGAGGCGGATCGCATCCTCCTCGCTGTCAAACGGCATGGCCGCGAGCACGGGGCCGAACACTTCGAGCTGCGCGAGTTCGGAAGCGGGGCTCACCTCGTGGTAGATCGTGGGCCGCACATAGAAGCCATCGGCCGGCGTGTTGCTGGCGATCTGCCCCTGCGCGAGGATGCGCGCGCCGTCACGCTCCGCCCGCTCGAGCATCGCGCCGATGCGGCTCTTCT
>JADCCH010000186.1 GCA_020252865.1 Methylobacterium sp. | reverse complement strand
GGATCCGCGCCCTGGGCCTTGCTGGCGGGGTTCCTGGTCACGCTTTTCATCCGCCTCTGGGTCGTCGTGGCGGCCCATCGGGCGCAAGCCTCCTGAATATCTGCAAGAAGAGCGGAGTTTCCCATGAAGATCGCGATGTTCTACGCGAAGGATTACGAGAGGCCGCAATTCGAGGCGGTCAATGCGCAGCATGGCCATGAGATCACCTATATCGCCGCGCCGCTGAATGCTTCCACCGCGCCGCTGGCCAAGGGCTTCGATGCAGTGTGCATCTTCGTCAATGACGTCTGCGATGCGGCGACGATCTCCGTTCTGGCGAAAGGCGGCGTGAAGCTCGTGCTCTGCCGTTCGGCCGGCTTCAACCAGGTCGATCTGAAGGCCGCGAAGGCCCATGGCCTGACCGTGATGCGCGTGCCGGCCTATTCGCCGGAATCCATTGCCGAACACGCCGTAGGGATGATCCTCTCGCTCGTGCGCAACATGCATCACCAGTATAACCGCGTGCGCAACGGCAATTTCTCGATGGACAACCTCGTGGGCTTCACCTTGCGCGGGCGGGTTGCGGGCATTGTCGGCACCGGGAACATTGGCCGGGCGACCGCGCGCCTTCTCAAGGGCTTTGGCTGCTCGCTTCTGGGCTCCGATCCCTATCCGTCCGAGGAGATGACGGCACTTGGCATGGAATATATCGAGCGCGACGATCTGTTCCGGCGTTCGGATATCATCGTGCTCACCGCACCGCTGACACCCGAGACCAAACACATGGTCAATGCGCAGACGCTGAAACTCTTCAGGAAGGGCTCGGTGCTCATCAATACCGGGCGCGGGCCGCTGATCGATGCCAAGGCGGCGATCGTGGCGATCAAGAACCTCGAGACCCTGTGGTATCTCGGCATCGACGTCTATGAGCACGAGGCGGGCCTGTTCTTCGAGGACCTCTCGGCCGAGATCGTGCAGGACGACACCCTTCAATTGCTGATCGCCCAGAAGAACTGCCTCGTCACGCCCCATACGGCCTGGCTCACGCAGGAAGCGCTGACCGATATCGCCGAGCAGACCCTGGGCAACGCCACCGATTTCGCGGCGGGCCGGCCCGATCCCGATCGCACCGTGAAACTTCCCTGATCACCCCCAAGCCCCGAGGTATTCCGATGCCTTCCTCCTTCGATGCCTTCGCCGATTTCCGAATGACCGACCACAAGGTGATCATTACCGGCGGCGCACAGAACATCGGCGCGGGGATTGCCAGAACTCTCGCCGGCGCCGGTGCCAAGGTGATGATCGCCGATCTCAACGGCGATCTTGCAAGAAAGACCGCCGCGGAAATCGCTGCCGAAACCGGCTCGGATTGTAGCGGCATGGCTTGCGACGTGACCAAGAAGGAGCAGATCGACGCGGTGGTTGCCGCGACGGTGAAAGCCTTCGGCGGCATCTCGACGCTGGTCAACAATGTCGGCTGGGGTGGCCGCCAGCCCGACCCGGCCGCGATCCCGGAAGAGGAGTTCGTCAAATCCTACAAGCTGAACACGATCAGCGCCTACCAGATGAGCATGGCCTGCCTGCCGCATCTGTTGAAGGAGAAGAACGCCACCATCACGAATTCCGGGTCCTTCTCCTCGGCGACCCCGGCCTATGACATCCTGCCCTATGGCACCGCCAAGGCCGCCTTGAACCAGATGATGATTTCGCTGGCCCATATGCTGGCGACCAAGGTCCGGGTGAATTCGATCCTGATCGGCACGGTGATGACGGCGGGCTATGCCGATGCCGGCATCGACGCCGCGATGCAGGAGAAGCTCAAGCATCCCGATAACCTGATCGGCCGGCCGGGCAGCCCCGAGGATATCGCGAATGCCTTCCGCTGGCTCTGCTCGCCGGCTGCCGGCTGGGTCAGCGGCCAGATCATCAATGTGCATGGCGGCGGCGGCGTGGTGCGCCTCTTCGGCCACTGAGAACTTACGTGGGCTGCAAGCGGGCTCTTCTTGCACGGCACGCGATATTCATCGCGACGGTTGCGCTCGGCGCGATCGGGACGGCGGGCGCCGCCCTGGCCCAGCAGGGCGTTGCCGTGCCGCTGGAGGCGCAGGCGCAGGGCGTGCCGATCGACCGGGTCGAGGTCGTGCTGGTGCGCGGCACGGACAACCCCGCACGCGACAACGCGGCCCTCGTGCGGCTGAAGCAGCAGACGGAGGGGCTGGTCGGCCGGGGCTATTCGCCGGCCCTCATCGCCCGCCAGCTCGCCGGACCGCGCGCGCGGCTCGGTTACGGCACGATCACCACCCGGCTGATTTCGGGGCGAACGCCCGGAACGATCGCGCTGCGGGTGGAACTCGACACCGCGACTCCGGCTTCCGGCCCCGCCCTCTCCACCAACGGGGTACTAGCCGGGCGCCCGCAATCCTTTCCTCTGCTCTACCAGAGCGACCGGGCCTTCTTCACCGCGATCATCGGCGGTGGCTTCGGCGCCTATAGCGATGTGAATCCCTGGTTCGGGGACCCCTCCAAGTTCCTGACCGGAAGCCCGGTCGCGGGCAAGTTTCCCGGCCGCAACCCGTCCTGGATCGAGAGCTATGCCGAATATGGCCTCGCGGGCGTGGCCCAACTCGGGGATACACCCTTCTATGCCTATGGCGCGCTGACGGCGCTGACCTCCTGGTCGCTCGGGCAGGACATCTATCGCAACGATACGCGCACCTGGACAGATATCGAACGCGCCTATGCCGGCCTGCTCTATGTCGATCCCGAAACCGGCAACAGCTTCAACATCAGCGCCGGGCGGCAGAACGTGACGCTGAACGAGGGCTGGCTCGTGCATTTCGTGCGCGGCAACGCCAATATCGGCAAGCGCGGCGGCACCTATCTCGGCCCCCGCAATGCCAATGATTTCTCGGTGGTGGCTGATGCGAAACTCGGCCCCTGGACGGCCAAGGCGTTCTGGATCGACCCGGACGAGTTGCCCAGCGTCGATTCCCGCGCGAGTTTTCTCGGCGCGAACCTGCGCTACACGTTCCGGCCCGGCCTCTCCGTGGATGCGACCTACATCACCGTGGCGCGATCCACCGGCTCGCTGATCGCTCCGGGTGGCGTGCGCCTGCCGCGCGAGGGGCTCCGCACCTATGCCGGGCATTTCCGCTGGGAGCGGCCGTTCGGCGCGGATGGCTTCTGGCTCGCGAGCGAATTCGCCTATCAGGACCATGAGCGCTTCCGGATGTCGGCCCATGCGGCCTATGGGCTCATCGGCTATCAGGCCGCGCATCTGCCCTGGTCGCCGAGCCTCTCCTATCGCCTGTCCTATGCCAGCGGCGACAACCCGAATTCGGCGAGCTACAACCGGTTCGATCCGCTGCTTTCCACCGGCCTCGGCAACTGGCTGCAGGGCATCAGCTTCGGCAAGCTCACCTCGAATTCCAATCTCGCCGTGCATCGGCTGCAGTTCAACCTGGTGCCGATGCCAACCCTCAACGTGACCTTCGACTGGCATATCCTGCGCGCGCCGGAGCGGAACAATCTCGGAGCAAACCCGGCGCTTGCCACCCTGACCTCCAGCGATATCGGGCAGGAATTCACCCTCACCGGCCGCTGGGCCATCAACCGCAATCTCTTCCTGCAGACGATCGGCTCCATCGCCGTTCCGGGCAAGGCGCTCCGCAATGTCGGCGCCACCCGGAACTGGACCACATTGCAAGCCAGCCTCTACTGGTCCCTGTAGGAAAGCGAGGATCGAAATGGACGTTCCCCTGTCGCAACTAGGCTCCCTGCTCTTCACGATGATGGGGCCGATCGGCCTGATCCCGCTTTTCGCCGCGACGACGGCCAATGCCGACCCTGCCCTGCGGACGAAGATCGCCGGGCGCGCCCTGTTTTTTGCGCTGCTGGCGCTGGCCATCGCGGTATTCGTCGGCGCGGGGGTGATGCAATCGGTCGGCACCACGCAATCGGCGCTGATCATGGCCGCGGGCGGCATTCTGCTGCTGACCTCGCTGCGCAACATCTTCGGCATGGCCCCTCCCCCCGCCGCGCCACCGGCCGAACCAACCACCGCCCTGGCGCTGGCACCCATCGCGATCCCCGGCATCGTGACACCGATGGGCGTGGCGATCCTGATCATTTTCGCCAGCTATTTCCCCGATCTCAACGACCGGACATCGATGTTCGGCGTGGTTGCCGGCATCATGGTCGCGAATTACGGCGCGATGCGCGGCGCGCACTGGTTCATGCGCGTTGTCGGCCCAACCCCTTTGATCGTGCTTGGTGCGATCTTCGGTGTGCTTCAGGCCGCGATGGGCGTGGAGATGATCGTTTCGGGCCTCGGCATGTCGCGCCTTTTCGGGCATTCCTGACGGCGTCAATCATGCCCCAGCCCGTGCCGGGTTGAGCCGAAGCCGGCGCGGTCAGGGCCTGGCAACCGGCTTGTGACGATGGCCCGGCAGGTATTCGACCCCTCCGCCACCGCCGCGCACCGGCTGCGGATAAAGCAACATCAGTTGCAGGATTTCAGCCGGCATCGCGGTGGAGACGTTGAGGCCCAGTTCCGCGGCGAATTCGGAGAAAATCGGGAAATCATGGGTCCATCGCCCCTCGGTCAGGGCCGTTGCGATCTCGAAACACCGCTCCTCTTCGTGCCGCCCGGACAGCAATCCGGCCACCGCATCGCGAATCTGGCGCAGGGCCTTGCCGGCAATATCCGCCTTGATCAGGGTTTCATCATCCAGATCGGCCGGTTCCTTCTGCTGAACGACCTTCAGGAAGGTGGCGGCGGGATATTCCCCGATCTGCGGATCGATCGGCCCCAGCACGGCATGGGGAGACAGCACGATCCCGGATGCCGCGAGCGCGATGAGCGTCCCGCCGGACATGGCATAATGCGGCACGAAGACGGTGACCGGCGCGTTGCGCGCCTTCAGGGCGCGCGCGATCTGCAGAGCCGCGAGCGCCAATCCGCCCGGCGTCTGCAGGATCAGATCGAGGGGCACGTCCGGATCGGTCAGCTGGATGGCATGCAGCACCTCTTCGGAATCGTTGACGTCGATGTAGCGCAGCAGCGGAAAGCCGAGGAGGCGCATCGTCTCCTGCCGGTGAACCAGCAGGATGACGCGGGACCCGCGGCGTTTTTCAAGCCGCGCGATCAGAAAACGCCGGCGTGTATCGAGATAGCGCTGCAAAAGCAGCGGCTGGAGCAACGAGATCGCCAGGAAAACCCAGATTGCATCGCTCCAGCTCATGGGCTCTCCCTCGCCGGAAGGGCAGGAAATGCCCATCCGGGCGGCGCAGCGCGCAAACGACCGGCGGGGCGCGCCTTTCCCCCATCCGACGATCAGTCGAGCAGAAGCGGAAATCGCTTTCCTTGATCTGGCGCAGGGAAATTCGCACGTTTCCGGCCCAGAATACAGTGACAAGTTCTGTCGGAAGGAGGGTTTCATGCCGAACAGGAGCAGGGCCGGCGCGATGCGTCCTTCCAGATTCGCCAAGGTGGCGTTTGAAGACATGCTCGTCTTTTTTGATGGCACCGCGGCTGCGCAAAACGCGCTTTCCTACGCGGAGGAGCTGGCCCCGGAAGGGAACATCACGGCGCTGCAGGTGAGCATCATGCCGACATTCTTCGCCGGCGATGTCAGCGGCGATGCCTGGGCCATGGCGCAGGAGCAAGCCGAGCGAGAGGCTCAGGAAACGCAGAACGCCTTCAAGGCGATGCTGCAGCGCAAGGGGTCGCGGGCCGAATTGCGCCGGGCGAAGGCGATGGCCGATGATGACGGGCGCGTGATCGCAGGCCAGACGCGCTATGTGGATGGCGCGATCTTCGGCTGGCCTCACGCCCAGGCCGAAAGGCCCGTGGACGAATTCGAGGGCGTTCTTTTCCATTCCGGGCGTCCCGCCCTGATCGTCCCGGAGAAATGCTCTCTCCGGGGAAGCCCGCGCTCCATCATGATCGCGTGGAGCGCAACCCGCGAGGCCAGCCGGGCGGTTCACGATGCCCTGCCGCTTCTCGCAGTCGCGGAGTTCGTCCGGGTCGTTGTCGTGGCTGACGATTGGTCCGAGCGCGAACAGAATCCCGGGGACGACATGGCCCGGCACCTCGCCCGCCATGATGTCAAGGTCGAGGTAAAGCATGTTGCGACAGACGGAAAACCCGTCTCCGAAATTCTGCTCGACGAGGCGCGCTTCCAGGGCGCGGAACTGCTCGTGATGGGGGGTTACGGTCATTCCAGGACCGGCGAGTGGCTTCTGGGCGGCGTGACGCGCGAAATCCTTCACCGGCCGACCGTCCCGCTGTTCCTGTCGCATTGATCGGCCATGCTCCGGCGCAGCCGGCACCCTTTGGAGAAAATCGGCGTCAGCCGCAGCAGGAACAGACGGGAAGCACATTTCCGTCAGGGCGATCCGGCCACCCATCTTTTCCGCATCAAGGAAGGTGCGGTTGGCCCTGGAGCGCTGCGGGCCCTGTTCGAACAGGTGCTGCCTGCCGGCAGCGGAGTTCGGCAATACCATCCACGATGATCAGGCTCGGCTTCCCTTTCGCTGCCCGGCGACCGGCCAGGGCGCGGCCGGTCCTGACCGACGGCGCTTGCCGCT